>DQCL01000088.1:212-6428 GCA_003533975.1 Octadecabacter sp.
CTTACTAACGCAACAAATACAGTGATTTAGGGGTGAAGGGCGTAGAGGGGCGACGTGGTCTAGGGGTGTTTGAGGCCAGAGGGTTAATGGGAACGTTAGGTGCAACTGTTTTGAAGTGCGAAACAGTCCATTTCCCCGATGAATACCCGATGCCTTATGCCTGCCTCAAAGCGTAATCATATCAAGCCTTCAACACCGGAGGATCGATGCGCCCATTCTCGCGCAAAAAACCGAAGCTATCAGAAGGCGAACGTGCACGCGCGTTGGCCTTTTTGCTCGTGGGGGCGTGCAGCGCTGCGTTAGGGTTTCTTTCGGTGCTTAACCTTGACCGAACAGCGCTGTTTGACGGGCTTACATTTTATCAGGCATGGATAATTTTCGCATCCGGACTTGGTGGCATGCTCGCGCTGTTTCTGTCTGGTGACCGCATGGGGCAATCCGGACGCGGGGGGGCAATTCGCGCCTTGGCTGGCGCAATTTGGGTAACGTTCATTGGTGCACTGATTGCTGGTACGCTGGGGCTGCCATTTTATGGCACGATGTTTGGCCCGTTCATTGTCGTGGTGACCCTTTTGGGTGCACCGATTTTGGCATTGCTTTGGGCGTTCAACCTACTCGGCGTTCACTTTTTATTGGCCGCCTATCAGCGCGAACGCGACTCGATCTTTGCTCCGGCGCAAACGGGGATGTCAGACCACCCTGAAAGTTTGCGAAAGCGACTACAGGGGCGCTTAACCTAAGTCCGGAAGTGACGGCTGGATTTGATCTGGTCCCAAGCCCAAACAACTTCTGCAAGCTGCTCTTCCTGGCTGCGATCCCCGCCATTCATGTCAGGGTGCAGAACTTTGATAAGCTTTTTATAGGCCTTGCGGATCTCAGGCTTGGCCCAATGATCCTTGGCCTCCAGAATATCAATCGCCTTACGTTCAGTCGCAGGTAGCTTGCGCGTTGACCCAGTAATTGACTTTCCCGGGTTCTGCGTCGCGTTCACACCCAACACTTGATGGGGGTCATCCACACCAAGACGCGCCCAAGCGCGCTGTTCGTCGGATTTCTTCATCGATGACGTTTCACGCTCCCAAACGCGGTCCTTGCTGCGCTGGGCATTTATCTCGGCCTCGGTTGTTCCGTCAAAGAAGTTCCAGCCCAAATTATACTCGCGCACGTGGTCTTTGCAGAACCAGTAGAAATCATCCAGGACATCGGGGTTTTTAGGCGCACGATACTTACCTGCTTCCTGACAGCCGGGTTTCTCGCAAACACGATTGGACGTTTCGGATGCGCCAGACATCCCGCGGCGTCCGCGCGGGCTCTTCTTTTTGCTGGCCGAAACCGACATATTAAAACCAAAGGGATCGTCTTTTGACATGCTGCTACCTTTCCGACTCGGACGATAGATATTAGACCAAAGGCGCGAGGATTGAAGGGGCTGGAGAGAAAATAATGGGTCTTGAACAACAAATAAATGATGCGCTGGTGTCAGCACTCTCACCTACGGCCCTTGCTGTGATCAACGAGAGCCATAAACACGCGGGTCATTCCGGTGATGACGGGTCCGGCGAAAGCCATTGGCGGGTTGAAATAACGGCGCCTGCGTTGGACGGGAAGTCACGCATTGCAAAGCACCGCGCGATCCACGCCGCACTTGGCACAGACATCATCGGGCGTATTCACGCGTTGTCGCTGCAGATTTCGTAGATTTGGCTATTCAGCTGGATGTTGGGGCTGATCATCGTTTGATGGTGCCCCATCTGCGGGGCGCCTGTTCTACGGAAACACGAACGGCGCGTTGAGCGTTTCACTCACGCGGCCTTTGGCATCCAGTGGCATTGCCTCCTCTGCGGGGGTATCCGGCGCATCGCCAATGGTGCCGTCTACAACAGGGGCGTCCGTTTCTGTCGCCGAGGTGATGTCTTCATCCACGACAACGGGCTCAGGTGCGGCTTCCAGAGTTTTGGTTTGATCTTCAATCAAAGAGGCCACTTCTGGCATTTCTTCGACTGCCACATCAATCGCACGGCGAAACACGAGCATATTTTGGAAGTTGGTCGTCTTTCCGGTCAACCCCTGACGTTCTTCCACCGGGAGTGTGTCCGTGCGCTGGTATTCCCAACCCTCGCGACCAAGGTCGTTCATCACCGATTGCAGGGCATTCGCAAACCGCGCTGGCGTGCCTTTGATGCCCTTACCCTTGAGCCCGCGCATCGGCGCAGGCACTACTTTATACTCAAATCCGGTCATGACTTACCTCACTCTGCCCGCGCGAATTGTACCAAGAGCGCGCTATAACGCAAAGCAATCATTAGGTTTTTTAAAACGCACCACTGCTGGTGGCGTGTTCTCGCGACACCCCTACATCTTCTTTTGTTTCTGAAACCTCGGGGGAATCGAGCCTGCTCGATGGGGGCAGCGCCCCCAAAGGAACGGTGATTATTGTGACAACTTCGCGGATACCAGCTTGTTTACAGCCGCAGGATTCGCCTTGCCGCCGGTCGCTTTCATCACTTGGCCCACGAACCAACCCGCAAGTTTAGGGTTCTCTTTTGCCTTGGCAACTTGGTCAGGGTTGGCCGCAATAATTTCGTCCACAGCCGCTTCGATTGCACCCGTGTCGGTCACTTGCTCCATGCCTTCAGTCTTCACGACTTCTTCCGGATCGCGGTCCTGCGTGTAGGCGATTTCGAACACGTCCTTGGCGATCTTGCCGCTGATTTTGTCAGACTTAATCAGTGCTACAATCTGGCCCAAGCGTGCGGCAGAAATCGGACTGTCTTCAATGCCTTTGTCGTCCTTCTTCAGACGGCCAAACAATTCGTTGATGACCCAGTTCGCCGCAAGCTTACCATCGTTGCCCTTTGCGACGGCTTCGAAGTAGCCAGCATTCACAACATCTGCTGTCAGGACGGATGCGTCATAGTCAGACAGGTTAAAGTCCTTGATGAACCGCGCCTTTTTGTCGTCAGGCAGCTCGGGCAGGGATGCCGCGATGTCATCGACCCAAGCCTGTTCGATTTCCAAAGGCAGGAGATCTGGATCGGGGAAGTAACGGTAATCATGCGCTTCCTCTTTGGACCGCATGGAACGTGTTTCATCCTTATCCGCATCATAAAGGCGGGTTTCCTGAATGATTTTGCCGCCGTCCTCAATGATCGCGATTTGACGGCGGGCTTCGTGCTCAATCGCCGCTTGGATAAAGCGCATAGAGTTCATGTTCTTGATCTCGCAGCGGGTGCCCAGAACACCAAAATCACCGGTCTCTTGGAACTTCTCATAGTCACCAGGGCGGCAAACGGACACGTTCACATCAGCCCGAAGGTTACCGTTTTGCATGTTGCCATCGCACGTGCCGAGGTAGCGCATGATCTGGCGCAGCTTCACCACATAGGCGGCCGCTTCTTCAGGGCCACGAATGTCAGGGAAGGACACGATTTCCATCAGGGCAACGCCCGTGCGGTTCAGGTCCACGAAAGACATCGTCGGGTCCATGTCGTGGATGGATTTACCAGCATCTTGTTCAAGGTGGATGCGTTCGATGCGCACGTTGCGTGCAGTTCCGTCACCCATTTCGACCAACACCTCTCCAGTCCCGACAATAGGGTGGTACAGCTGGGAAATTTGGTAACCTTGCGGAAGGTCTGGGTAGAAATAGTTCTTGCGGTCAAACGCAGACATCAAGTTGATTTCTGCTTTCAAGCCTAGGCCGGTTTTCACCGCATAGGCCACGCATTCTTCGTTGATAACGGGCAACATGCCGGGCATGCCTGCGTCAACAAAGGCTACGTTGCTGTTTGGCTCTGCACCGAACTGCGTTGAGGCACCAGAAAACAGTTTCGCTTTCGTGGCGACCTGAGCGTGGACTTCAAGACCAATCACAAGCTCCCAATCGCCAGTCATTCCGGCAATGGTTTTCACTTTTGGTGTCTCATAGGTGAGGTCAAGCATGCTGTGCTCCGCTATCCGTGTTTCTTCGGCGTTGTTAAGGGGTGAATAGCCCCGCGCGGGCCGAGCTTCAAGACGACATCAGGCTGCTGAATTGCGCTTCATCATACCTGATACGCAATATCTGGTGCTGGGACGCGAAAACCTGCTCGTAACGCACGGGAATTGCCCAGTTTTCTTGCAAATTTTCGAAGCTTAGGCAAAGGTACGCTCGATGTTTGCTATTAGAAATCTCCTGGGGGGGATTTTCGCGATTACGATGGGCACTGCTGCTCTGGCCGAATGGCCGGTAGGTGGCCCCGTGACTGAAATCCGTCCCCTAAGCCGCGCTGATGTGGTTGTGTTGCGTACGCAGGCCGCGCTGACACGGGCTGAGGACGCGCGCCTTGCAGCGATTGCGTCCCTCGCTGAGGCTCGCCCAACACTGCGCCCCGTTTATATGGTCCGCTATCCGGTTACGATTTCGCAAAACCCAACGCTGCGCCCCGTAATGCGCACCAATTACATCCCCGATACCCGTTGGGATTTCGTAAGCGGTTCAGACAGTTGGACACGCGCGGCGCTTGCGTCGTTGCGCAGCCACGGCAGCCGGATGGAAGAAACCGTGCCGCGTGATATCGATGCTTGGTGCCCAGCCTATACGGAAAACCCGCCGCATTTACGTCGTGCGTTCTGGGTCGGGATGATGTCGGCCTTGGCCAAGCATGAAAGCACCTACCGACCGACGGCTGTTGGTGGCGGCGACCTGTGGTACGGTTTGCTTCAGATATACCCAGATACCGCGCGCCGCTACGGATGCCGAGCAACGACGGGTGAGGAACTTAAAGACCCCGAAGACAATCTTAGCTGCGCCATTCGCATCATGAATGTGACCGTGCCGCGTGATAATGCGATTGCGATCCGTGACAGTCGTTGGCGCGGTGTTGCGGCCGATTGGGGGCCAATGACACACCGATCAAAGATCGCAGAGATGTCAGCGTGGACCCGTCGCCAAGAATACTGTGTGTCGCGCCGATCAATCCGTCCGCAGGCACGCCCGATTGTGCAAGCCACCCTGTCGAGCATGAGTGACGATAGTTAAAACACAGAGAACGGATGGCGTTGCGCCGTTATTCCTGCGTCTTTCAAGGCGTCCTGAAATGCATCAATTGGTGGTGATACATCCGGCGGCAGCCGCGTGTGTGTTCCGCCGACATGGATGAGCGTGATCTTCATGCCGCCGTCAAAGCGTCGATCTAGCCTTACGTGGTCGATGTCCGCCGTTTCGCCGCTGCGCAATGCGGACCCCCAAACAATGCGCTTCGGCCAAACCTCGATCCATGTGCGGGTGTCGCGGATCACGTCCCATAAGGCGGGTAGGGTGAAAGCCAAGGCAATGGTGACGATCCACCAAGCTGCATTTAAGCTGATCCAAAGTGCAATAATTGCGACCCACACGCCGAGCAATGGCAGAACAACGCCCCACCGCCGGCCGCGGCGTTCGTGTCGATAAATCATCGTAACCGCATAGCGCGTTTGATGTCTTCGAGGGCTTCGCGCCAGCGACCTCTCAGGCTTGTTACAGTGGCATTCAAAGGCTCCGTTAGCGGTTCCATCTGTTCTGTGCCGCCAATCTTATAAAGCTTGCGGGAAATGCATTGTTCCGCTGTTGGAAGCTCATCCAATTCCAGACGTGCCGGCCCAATCGCGGCAATTGCAAGTCGGGGGGCTTCAATGCTTTCAACCGGATGCACGTTCATTTTGCGATTAAATCCGAACCTCCGTGCAGCGAGGCGCACATTGTTGGCCATATCTGCAACATCATTCACCATGTCACGCGCCTTGCGGGCGCGTTGCGTCCAGAAATACGCGGCGCCAATGGTCCCAAGAAGTACAATTATGAACGGCATGAACTGATCCCTAGCATGGCTTTTCTAACCGATAGTGTTGTTCAACATCTTCAGGAAGTCTGGTTTCCCAGCATGCGCCCAACCATTTCGCCAGTGTCACGCGAAAGCCCCGACGTCGCGCCAAGTGTCTCGAGTGCTGCACGCATCTTTGCCTGCCGATCCGCGCCGTAACGCGGCCATGTCTCGAAGGCCGCTATCATGCGCGCGGTGGTTTGTGGGTTGATCGCATCCAGCTTAACCAGCCAGTCCCCAAGAAGGGTGTAAGACGCGCCGGACGCCTCATGAAATCCTGCCGAGTTGCCCGCAAGTGCGCCAAAGACGGCGCGGAAGCGGTTTGGGTTTTTCATATTGAAATCAGATTGCTGCGTGAGCGCTTTGGCAATTTCGG
>DQCL01000090.1 GCA_003533975.1 Octadecabacter sp.
GTCAGCAAAGGGTATTTGTATCGGATACTGAACAACCGCGTTTATATTGGTGAGGCGGTCCACAAGGGCGACAGTTATCCCGGCCAGCACAAAGGGATCATTCCGCGCAAACTCTGGGACAAGGTGCACGCCATTCTGACCGAGAGCCCGCGCAAACGCGCCAGCAATACCCGTGCGCAGACGCCAGCGCTTCTGAAAGGCCTGCTCTGGGGACCGGATGGCGCTGCCTTCTCGCCAACGCACACACGCAAGAAGAACCGGCTCTACCGCTACTACGTCAGCCAGACGGTTCTGAGACATGGTGCCGGAACATGCCCGGTGGGCCGTGTGCCAGCCGCTGAAATAGAAGCTGCGGTGGTTGACCATCTGCGGGCGGTTTTTCGCCAGCCGGAAATCATCGTCGGAACCTGGAAGGCGGCGAAGCGCACGGATCTCGAGATAAACGAGGACACCGTCCGCGAGGCGCTGACTCAGCTTGATCCGCTCTGGGACGAACTGTTCCCCGCTGAACAGGCTCGCATTGTTCAGTTGCTGGTGGAACGCGTTGATATCGGTCTGGGCGGGTTGGATGTTCGCCTGCGTGTTGATGGGCTCAGCAGCCTAGTTCAGGAAATGGCCCGCGACGTCGGGAAAGCGGCATGACCCGCCACAAGAACTCGGTGGAAACGATATCGGTGCATGTTCCGTTCACAATCCGCAAATACGGAGGCAGGAAGCAAGTGGTGACGCCCACAGATATTCCTGTCCAGCGTCCGCGTGCCGACGGCACGCTGGTCAAGGCGCTGGGGCGGGCGTTCCGCTGGAAACGCATGCTGGAAAGCGGTGAGTTTGCGACCGTCAAGGAACTGGCGGAGCATGAGAAGCTGGGGTTTTCCTACATGACGCGGGTTCTGCGGCTCAGCCTGTTGGCACCGGATATTGTTGAAGCGATCCTGGGGGGAGTGCAGCCGCCAGAGTTGACACTGGCAGCCCTGTTGGAGCCATTTCCGGCGGAATGGGATGGGCAGTTCAAGACATACTCGATCAAGCCGCCCAATGCTTCCTCCCCGAACACATCGGAGACGTGAATCGTCAGCGGCTTCCGAGAGTTTTTCCGTGTTTTCGGCCTAGCTTTTTCGCTCCTTCACAGGGCATGATGTGCTATCAGGGAAATTCCAATGCCGTAACGGCCTGCAGATTCAACAAAGATTGGCAAATATGAGTTCATCATCGGACACAATGTTCAACTTCATCGAATTATTTGCTGGAATAGGCGGGCTGAGGATCGGCTTCGAAGCCATCGGAGGACGTTGTGTTTTTACTTCCGAGTGGAACAAATTTGCGCAAGAGACCTACCGTGCAAATTTTCCCGAAGATGATCATGAAGTCTTTGGCGATATTACCAAAATAGACGAGAAGGACATTCCGGAACACGATGTCCTCCTTGCAGGATTTCCGTGCCAGCCCTTCTCGATTGCCGGAGTATCCAAAAAAAATTCCCTTGGAAGGGCGCACGGTTTTGCCGACGAAACGCAAGGAACATTATTTTTCGACGTTGTACGCATTCTGAGGCATCACCGACCAAAAGCTTTTTTGTTGGAAAATGTAAAAAACCTTCTCAGCCATGACCGGGGAAATACCATGCGGGTAATTCTGCATGCGTTGGACGAGCTAGATTATGACGTCGACTATCGAGTGATCGATGCCCGGCACTGGGTCCCGCAGCACAGGGAGCGAATTTTCATCGTTGGATTCCGCCGGGACCACCCAACCAACTTCACCATGGATGATGTTGTTTTCCCGACTACTTCACCCCCGAAACTTCGGGATATCCTGCATCCGGAGGATGGCTCCGAGATTGCCGAGGAGCCACACACCACAGGTGATCAGGCAAAGGTGGCCACGAAATACACCCTTACGCCGAAGCTCTGGGAGTACCTGCAGCGATACGCTGAAAAGCACAGGGCCAAAGGCAACGGTTTCGGCTTCGGAATTCGCGGCCCCGACGATGTGGCACGCACATTGTCTGCAAGATATTATAAGGATGGATCCGAAATTCTGATTGCGCAGGCAGATGGGATACCTCGTCGCCTGACACCACGGGAATGCGCGCGCCTGATGGGGTTTGACAGGCAGGGATCCAATCGTCCTTGGATAATTCCCGTATCGGACACACAGGCGTATCGCCAATTTGGAAATGCTGTTGCTGCACCGGCGGCGACCGCCGTTGCCAAAGCCATGGAGCCTTGGTTGCGCAATACCGTAGCACTTAAAAAACCTCGCAAGAACATTGCCTGAACGAAGCGTAAAAGCACTCTCGCGTTCGGAAATGATGTCCCGCATTCGGAGCAAGGACACAAAACCGGAGCTTCTGATCCGCAGGGGCCTGCACGCTGCAGGCTTCAGATTTCGGCTTCACCGTCGCGATCTTCCCGGAAGCCCCGATCTTGTCCTTCGACGACATTGCGCCGTCATATTTGTGCATGGGTGTTTTTGGCATGCCCATGCGAAGTGCAAGAACTTTAAAATGCCGCGTACCCGTGCCGAGTTTTGGAGGCACAAACTCTTGGCCAACAGGGAGCGGGATACCCGAAACATCCACACCCTTTTGGAGATGGGTTGGCGGGTGCTGGTGATATGGGAATGTGCAACCCGGAGAAAAAACACGGTTGAGCTCATCAACGGCATCACTCTGTGGTTGCAAAGTGCCGAGAAATTTGGAGAATTGGGCGCACAAGCCAAAGAAACTGAGGCAACGCTTCCCGAAAAACGGGAGCCAAGGACTATTGAATGAGCAGAGATTTGATTAATGAACCGGATGCCCCCCGGCTGATAAATGGGCTTCGTGACACGGGATACAATTTTCGTACCGCGGCAGCCGACATCATCGACAATTCCATTGCCGCGGGCGCAACGCTGATAAATGCGTCAGTTGATCTGCACCAAGATGGCAAGAAATTTGTGTATTTTGGCGACAATGGCTCGGGTATGGATGCAGACGGAGTGTTCATGGCCATGCGCTACGGCGCACCAAAAAGAGATAATCCCGAAAGTTTAGGCAAGTTCGGCCTTGGGCTTAAGACCGCCTCCACTTCCGTATGTCGCCAATTCACAGTCATATCAAGAAAGTCCGGTGACGCCGGGTTCAATAAGCTCACGTGGGATCTCGATCATGTCGAAAACACCGGACAGTGGGAGATGTGCCAGACATCGGTTGAACCGGATGAAGAAGAGGCCTTTGATGAACTGTGCGGTTCAGGCTCCGGTACCCTTGTAATCTGGTCGAAATGCGACCGTATCCTTACAAAGAACTATGATGAACCCGGCGGTGCAAAAGAAAAAGCTGCCGTCAAGCGTTTGGCAGAAGGTCTCAGATCACACATCGGCATGATCTACCATCGTTTCCTGGACCAATCCGATGAGCGGGAGCGCTACATCGAAATCGCGGTAGATGGCCAAATTGCTCAGCCATGGGACCCGTTCTTCAAGAAGAAATCCGAACAGGTCCTCTCGAAAACTGCGCAAGCAATGGAAATCCAAGTCGAAGATGAAAGCACTCATGAGGCTCAGGTGGCAGCTTGGATCCTGCCACACAGCGATGACTTGGCGGATGATGAAAAGAAAAAGGTTCGGATTTCGAACCAAGGCCAAGGTTTCTATATTTATCGCGAAGGCCGACTCATTAGCAACGGAGGGTGGTTGAGCGTGTTCGGTGGGCTGGACCCACACATGTCCCTGCTTCGTGTCGAATTCGACTTCGGCCACGAACTTGACGAAGCTTTTTCCATAGACGTCAAGAAATCCCGTATCCTACTGGATCCGGCGTTGTCTGAGTACTTGGGGAATCTTCTTGCACCCGCACGACGCGAGGCAAACCTTCGTTACCGCAAGAAAACACAGAAGGCTGCTGCCGCCGCCAGAATTGACCACAAGTCGGCGAACAATGCCGTTGCGGGCACGCCGAATACACGAAAGGCAAATGTCGAGGATACGGATGTCAGTTCCCAGACGGCTGTAGTCACCAACAATCGGGGCAGCCGGATCAAGATCCGACAAAAAATTGAAAACAATGTTGATCCGGCAAACCTGTACATACAGCCGGTTGAGACGATCACATCAGGAGATCTGTGGGAACCCAGTTACCGCAGTGCGGGCGATGCGGGCCATGTAGGGGCAGTGTTGCTGAACAAGCATCATGACTTCTACCAGAAAATATACCTGAGGGCCGCCGACAGCGGCTATTCGGTTCAGGGAATGGATCTCTTGCTCTGGGCTTTTGCCATGGCCGAACAAAACAATACCAATGAAGAATTAGCAGCCATTTTTGCGGACATACGCGAAGAGGTTTCATCAAACCTGCGCAAACTGCTTCGTGATCTGTCCACCCCGGATTCAGAGGATATTGGCGACGTTATCGGGGAAGACGGCACGTGAGATGCTCAAGAATCATACAGACCTGATCTCATCAGAAATTGCAGAAGGTACGGGGGCTGGAATTGCGCTGGCCACACGCCCTGACGGACTCCGCACCGGTCTCAGTATCTGGTTCAGTGATCTGGAAAGAAATCAAGGGCCCGTCATCGAACTGAAACCAAAGGGGCTCAAGTCGCACCGGGTTGAATTGCGGTTTGGAAATTTCGCACGCCAGATCATCAACCAGATTTCCGAGGCACCAGACGAAGACATGAATCTTGCGCGATCCTTGATCGAAAGCATCAAGGCCGAGGCTCAAGTGGAAATACCGGGACAGGCAATGGATTCCTGGTTGGTTTCCGATGGCGGGTTTCGCATGCACGCGACGCTCAGGCATGCCGAAAGCTCTGATAACCCAGATGCCATGATTGCAACCTGCAGGGAAGTAATTGTGCCAATGATGGCCGCAATGGCAGAACTCATCGGGTACGATGTTGTGCTAGATGAGGACGAAGACGGGGCCTTGGAAGGGACTGTAACTAAACGGGAAATTGTGAAGCGCGAACGTAACCCGAGAAACAGGCTACTGTGTTTGCGCATTCATGGCCATACGTGCAAATCCTGTGGTCTGACGCCTTCGATGCTTTACGGATCCGCGGGCTCAATCATTGAGGTTCATCATTTGCAACCGCTTTCATCGTTAGGAGAGCCACGCAAATACGACCCGCGGACAGACCTGGCACCGCTTTGCCCCAACTGCCACCGTGCCGTGCACACCCGAAAACCGATCCCGTACTCAATCCCGGAACTCCAAAGCTTGATGGGTGAACATGTCGATTGATCCTACCCTGTTGCCACCGCGTTTTGCGGATTTGAGCAAGGATCTGCCACCGGGCCTTCGGGTGAGCGAGCGTGTGCTCGACCCTGTCGTGATTTTGGAAAAACACGAGGGACGGCTGGTTGCGAGACTGGCTGCCCGCCGGACGGTTCGGGGTGCCGAAAAGCTCATCCCCGCACCAGCCAACGATTATGACTGGGTATTGGATGGTGACATCATCAGGCCCCTTCCGAAAGACGTGTCAGAAGCCCTGATCGCCAAGCTGGGGCCGGATCTCTCACAGGATGTCAAATATGGCATGCTGCGCGAGCAATTGGCTGAAGTTGACCCGGACATCGAATTGCGGCTTTCAGACACGGTCCTTGAAACCGGAACATCCGCTGCAGAGCGGTGCCCCGGAGATATCGAGATCGAAGGCTTGGATGCCCAGCTCTA
The DNA here is from genome assembly GCA_003533975.1 of Octadecabacter sp. GTDB lineage: Bacteria > Pseudomonadota > Alphaproteobacteria > Rhodobacterales > Rhodobacteraceae > Octadecabacter. Next base: position 5,666 of record DQCL01000090.1, read on the forward strand.
CCCTTACCAAGCGAAGGGCGTCGCTTGGATGTCGGGTACTGCTAATTCACATGGCGGCCTGATCCTTGCGGACGAAATGGGTCTGGGAAAAACTCTTCAGATCATCGCCTTGCTGATGATGGAGGTTCCGGAAGAGAGCGCTCCGGCCCTTATTATCTGCCCAACCAGCCTCATTGCGAACTGGGTTCGGGAAATAAGGCGGTTCGCTCCATCGCTTTCCATTCTTGTCCACCGCGGCCCGGAAAGAGCCGGAACCTTCAGGGGACTGCAGGTCACCAATGTTGTGATCACCACCTACGATACAATGGTGAACGACATTTCGATCTTTGCCGCATTCGAGTGGTCTTGGGTAATTAGCGATGAGGCACAGGCGATCAAGAATCCGCATTCAGCTCGTAGAAAAAACGTCGCCACCATCCCGCGTCGAAAAACCATTCCGATGACGGGAACACCAGTAGAAAACAGTTTGGCGGACCTGTGGTCCCTAGCTGATTTCGCCGTTCCCGGAGTGCTGGGTGATTTGCGAGCATTCCAAGAAAGATACCCCGACGGGATCGAAACGGCCAGGGAAGTTGCCGAAATCGTTGGCCCTATCATGATCAAGAGAAGAGTTTCCGATGTTGCGGCTGACTTACCTGAACGGATCGACATCGATGTCCCGCTTGAAATGGAAGACGACCTTGTTGACCACTACGAATACGTCCGTGAGGCAACCTTGGCGAAATATCCGGTTGCAGGCGCACTTGTTGCAACACTTCAGCTTCAGCTTGTTTGTGCACATCCTTGGCTCAGGGCAAACAAGGATGAAAATGATGAAGGCGAAGGCACAATCATTGATGCGAATGCCGGACTGCCACTTGTCAATACCAAGGTGGAGCGTGCTTTGGCTCTGATCGGCGAGGCCTTTAGCAATGGGAAAAAGATCTTGGTTTTTGCACTGTTCAACAGGTTGGGCGATATACTGCGACAGGCAGGCAAGGATTTGCCCGATGCATACTGGGGAGCAATCAACGGAAGCACCCCGCAAGAGGACCGCCAGGGGATCATTGATGAATTCGGTGCCCATGAAGGACCGGCGATCCTTGTCCTCAACCCGAAAGCGGCGGGGGCCGGACTGAATATTACTGCGGCCACCGTCGTCATACACATGACCCCGGTCTGGAACCCAGCTCTGGAGGCTCAGGCAAGCGCCCGGGCCCACAGAAGAGGCCAAACACTGCCGGTAACGATTTATAGGCTCTACTATGAGGATACCATAGAAAGGGTCATGCTCGACCGTTCCGCATGGAAGAATGAAATGGGAAATGAAATTGTGCCGGTCTCAAACCGAGATGAAGAAGACCTTGAAAAAGCCATCCATATCAGCCCGAGGAAAAAATGACACGGCAAGCATTCCGCAAAATACTGAGTGCCAACGACACTGGCCAAACCAAAAGCCATCAGGCTGGAATGCTGATACCCAAGGGGGACAGCGAATTCCGCGATTTTCTGGGCAGCCTGGACCCCGGCGTCAAGAACCCCCGCCGCGCGATCGTTTGTCTGGATGACGATGGTGAAAAACTGGAACTTCAATACATTTACTACAACAATAAACTGCACGACGAACGGGGTACCCGAAATGAATATCGCCTCACCTGCCTAACGGCCTACTTGCGCCAGAACGGTGCCCGCGCCGGAGATGAGGTTGAGATCTCAAAGGATGATGATGAGCCGTTTTACCGCATTTTCTTCATTCCTCAGGCACAGACTCTTCCCACTAAAATTCTCCTCCGGGGCTGGAGGCGCGTACATTGACAGGCAGCGATTCCGAAAGTCATGTGATCTCAGATGGGAATGAGGCCAAGAGTCTTGCGACGGCCGGTGTCAGTATTCGCCATCTCCACCTGAGTCCAACAGCAACCGGACAAATTGAAGCGCTTGGCCGCAACCAGCTTCCGTCTATCATGAACGTTTTGGCCAGCCCGAACTTGTCGCAAGAAACCCGCGAAGAATTATTGCTAAGCAGTTTCAGGTTGCTGGGGTGCGTTTCCGGACATGACGTTGATTGGTTATCTTACTACAGCCACCCAAATTTTCTACCACGCGGATTGTATTTCAATTGCAGCGAATTCAAGGACATCGATACAAACCATCCCGGTTTTGCAGTTAATCGCGCCTCATTCGGAAACGCCGGGGCCATGTTGGAGCGTGCTGGACTCACTACATTCGGCCTTCTGCTCGACCAGTTGCGCATCGGCATTCCAGAATTTCCCTCGGGTTTCGGAACAACAAAGCTGACAGAGCTGTGGGATGCGTTGACGGGTTTGGCAAAGGAAAGAATGAAGAACCCCGAGGCCTTGGACGAATGGGCCCTCCGCCATCCGATCGGGGGTCGACCGATAAGTGAATCCGATGGGGTCACGAATGACTTGGCCATTGAGCAATCTCCTTTGGAAGACCTTTTGTCCGCACGGACTCGATCCTTGGACTTGGGCGTGCTGCACCTCGGTAAGAAATCAGACATGATACGCAACCAAGGCCTGATGACGATCGAAGATGTCGCAACATATCCTCCTTCAAGACTGTTGAGCCTTCCCAGCATGGGAATGAAAACTATTAACCGAATTGGTGAAGCCCTGCAGGCACTTGGAAAGGCGCAACTGCCCAACGGCGATATTGATTGGGAGACTTACTGCGAAGTGATGCAATTGGCCCTTCTTCCGTCACAGCGCCTCGAAGGCTCACTTTCAGAAACGATCGCACTCCTTCCTCTCGTCATCGAAGAAACGATCCTTTCCGGCGAAACGGAGGACAACAGGATAATCTTGGAAAACCGAATCATGAAGCCGCCCTCGGAACGGCTAACTTTGGAAGCCCTTGGCGAACTGATGCCCACTCGCATAACGCGGGAAAGGGTTCGACAGAAAGAGGCCATGATACTCAAGCGGCTGGCAGCCGCCTTGATCCATGGGGATTACGCCAAGGCCCCTTATCATTTCCGCCCCGAATTCACCGCCCCGTGGCTCAAGGCGGCTGAACATTTTGCATCAGTCGATACGGACATGACCCTGAATGAGTTGATAATCGGGCTTGAAACCGCGTGGGGAGTTTCCAGCGAAGCCTTTCAAGATCAACTACCGCTGATCACCGCAATCATCACTGGTGAACTTCCAACCGGAATGGAATTCAGACAGGCGATGACAGTCGAGGCTAACCTTCTTTCGCAGGGCTCAGGGGCGGCGCAGGGCACTCCGCTCAAAAACCTGCAAATCAAAAAGGCCGTAGGAGCACTGGCTGAAGAAGGAATTTTTGACGTTGGGGATTTCCTGGATGCAGCGGCCTCCGGTGATGTGAATGTTGAAAAAAGTGGACCCGCACGCATCACACGCGAGCATGTCGGATTTCTCGCAGAAAGTGTGGATGAGAGCGGCAATGTCGACTGGCAGAACTATGCATGGCTGGCAGGGGTTCCGATTTTTCCGGAAAGGGAAATAGACTCTCCGGCAGACTTTCTGGAAGAAATCGTTCCCACGGCAATCGGGGTTTTGGAGGCCAGGCAGTTGTCGGCCATTGCGTCTCAAACCTTTCAGTTAAGGACAGCCTTGCCGTTGCAGGGCAGGCCTACGACCGAGGCATTGGCCGAACGGTTTGGTACTCATGGCTCTTCAGTCAAAAGAATTGAAACAGAGCTTTTGAAACTCCTTCACGAAGTCTTTCTAGATCGCCACCTTTCGATTGCCAGAGCGCATGTCAGGCGCTGTTTTCTCGACCGTTGGACTGAGGTGGACAAAGCTTTCAATGAAGTCGGCGGGGATGTCGAACTTGTTGAACGGATACTCGCTGGTCGTTGGGGGACGAGCCCCGATGCCTTGGAACCGCACATGCCCGCAATTGTGGCCATTATGACCGGCTATCCATTGGGGCGGCTTGGCAGACACACGAAGATGCAAACTCAAATTGGAGGGGCAACTGACCAAAACCGCAGGCGAAAACAACCCGAAAGGACGCAACTGGAACAGATATTGCCACAACGGGTTGTTCTTAGGGGCTTCCATCGTACTCATTGAACATAGGTTTGAGCAAAAAAGTTGAGGGCAAGGCAGGCGGCAGTGAGATCGTGGATACAGCACCTGATCTGTATGCAAGTTCCGCTCCCAGACCTGTCTGCTCAGCGCGTAAAAAAATCGAACTACAGAAATTTGGCCGCCGTAATTATCCTTGCTTTACCGATACTTAAAGCTGTGAACCAAAACACCCTTAGTCAACAGCTTTGGAGAATACCGGGGGAGAGAGAACCATTTCCCGCCCGATCACGGTAGCAGCAGTCAACAGCCCAACTGCTACAACCTTTGAAAACAACAAGAAAACCCGACCACGGCCAAAAACGGAGAACGGGTTTTCAATGGTAGGTGGCGGGGAGACGGGGATTCGAACCCCGGGAACGCTCTCACGTTCAACGGTTTTCAAGACCGCCGCATTCGACCACTCTGCCACCTCCCCGCTGAGGGGCGAGTTTATGCGGATGATGCGCTGCGAACAAGTGAAAATCGACGAAAATCATAACCGGGATCGTATGGCTTTAGCGTTGTTGCACAGATCGCGGGCTGGGTGATACCAGAACGGTTGTTCATCATTCTGGATGCTGTCGATGCCGCATCAGTTCAACGCCGCCCGTCGGCACAAGCTTGCGAAGAAGCAATATCGGGTGGCGAGCTGGGGTGCGTATAACGAAAGCTTGCGGCGGCGCGGTGATCTGACCATCACGGATCACGGATGATGCGCGCGGGCAATGGTCGGCACCACGTCGAATGACTCCAGGTGGCCAGCCGAAATACTCGGATTTGGCCATTGCGATTTGCCTGACGCCGGGCATGGTTTACAAGCAGCCACTGCGCTAAACGCAAGCCCTGGTGCAAACGGCACCCCGACCAGCGACCTGCTGAAGGCACGCTTTGGCGACGCCGTCGGAAACATCATCCCACCTCCGAAGAACGCCGTTTGGAGCCCGCAATCGGAGCATAGCCCATCGACTCGAGGTCGCCACATCGCCGAGATATGCACTGGTGGGCGGTTGGCCTGGCAGGCCAGAAGCGGCTACAATTAACGCAGCAGGGTGGAAACCCAAATGAGCCGATGGAA
>DQCL01000267.1 GCA_003533975.1 Octadecabacter sp.
ACCGCCTCCGCCGCCCCGTCATAAAGCCGCGTGTGCACGTCGATAGCCTCCCCGTAGGCGTCGAGCAAAATGGCATATTGCGTCGCCACATCCTCAGCCGTAAACGCAGGTTTCACCCGCTCGAACCCCAAGGTGAGCATCGCCCGCCCGCCGCGAAAGGCCGTGCGCGCATCGGCAACGGGATCAAGAACATCCCCATACCCAAGCTCGCGAAAACACACGTTGGCCGAGGCAATCAGGTCGGCGGAGGTATCCGCAAGCGTCCCGTCCAAATCGAAAATCACTGTCCGCATCACGACCCTCTTTTGCTGAATTGCCGCATCGTCGGCAAACTTGCGCCGCCCATCTGTAATGTGGCGACAAAATTAGTGAAGCCCCACCCCTTGCGGTGCTACCACGCATCGGTAAAACGGCTTACGAATAAATTAAAGTAAAGATTAGGACAATTACATGCCAACCGCCCTCATTATATTAGCCGCAGGCCAAGGCAGCCGCATGAATTCGGACCTACCCAAAGTGCTCCATGAGGTCGGCAACGCGCCCCTGTTCGCCCACGCTTTGGCCGCGGGTAGCGCCCTTTCCCCCGAGAAGACCGTATTGGTGGTCGGACACGGTGGTGATTTGGTTGAGGCCGCAGCACGCAAGATCGACGAGACCATTACGGTCGCCCGCCAGACCGAACAACTCGGCACCGCTCACGCCGTGGCTCAGGCCCGCGAGGCCCTTGCCAATTTCGAGGGCGACGCGCTCGTGCTTTATGGCGACACGCCCTTTGTCTCCGCCGAGACGCTTGAGCGCATGACCGCCGCCCGCGCCACCCATGATGTTGTCGTCCTCGGATTTGAGGCCGCCGACCCTGCGCGCTATGGTCGCCTCGTGGTGAATGGTGACAGATTGGAACGCATCGTCGAGTTCAAAGACGCCGATTCCGCCACCCGCGCCATTACGCTGTGCAACTCTGGTGTGGTCTGCGCCGATGCCGCGACACTCTTTGCGCTCATTGATGCGGTCGGGAATGACAATGCGTCGGGAGAATACTACCTCACTGATATCGTTGAAATCGCATGGAAAATGGGCAAGACGGCCACCGCTGTGTCCTGCGATGAGGCCGAAACGCTCGGCATCAACACCCGCACCGTACTGGCCCGCGCCGAAGGATTGTTCCAAGCCTCCAAACGCGCCGAGGCGCTTGAGAACGGTGTCACCCTGACCGCGCCCGAAACCGTGTTTTTCTCGCTTGATACCTATGTCGGACGCGACGCAGTGATTGAACCCAATGTGGTCTTTGGCCCCAGTGTGACCATCGAATCCAACGCCCGCATCCGCGCCTTTTCCCATCTTGAAGGCTGTCACGTCTCGATGGGCAGCACAGTTGGCCCCTTTGCCCGTCTGCGCCCCGGAGCGGAGCTGTCCAACAACGCCCATGTCGGCAACTTCGTCGAGATCAAGAACGCAAAGATCGGCGAAGGCACCAAGGTCAATCACCTCACCTATATCGGTGACGCCGAGATCGGCGATGGCACCAACGTCGGCGCAGGCACGATCACCTGTAACTATGACGGCGTGTTCAAACATCGCACTACGATTGGCAAGAACGTCTTTGTCGGGTCAAACACAATGCTTGTCGCACCGGTAACACTGGGCGATGACAGCATGACGGCCACCGGAACCATCGTCACAAAGAACGTGCCAGATGGCGATTTGGCCGTTGGCCGCGCCCGTCAAGAAAACAAGGCAGGTTTTGCCCGTCGAATGTTCGAAAAGTTAAAGTCTAAGAAGGCAAACGCCGCTAAGGAGTCCTGAAAATGTGTGGAATTGTAGGTGTCCTTGGACAACATGAAGCGGCCCCAATCCTTGTTGAGGCACTCAAACGCCTTGAATATCGCGGCTATGACAGCGCAGGTATTGCGACCGTAAATGACGGTGCTCTCGATCGTCGTCGCGCCGTTGGCAAGCTCGTTCACTTGCAAGATTTACTGGTGCATGAACCCCTCGCCGGAAAGTCCGGCATTGGCCATACGCGTTGGGCGACCCACGGTCAGCCAAATGTGAACAACGCACACCCCCACAAGTCAGGACAAGTTGCTGTTGTGCACAACGGCATCATCGAAAACTTCCGCGAGTTGCGTGAAGAACTTGCCGCGCAGGGCATCGGGTACGAGACAGACACGGACACCGAAACAGTTGCCCTCCTCGCGCAAAGTTTTCTGGATCAAGGCCTTACGCCCCGCGACGCTGCTGAAAAAACCATCGCACGTCTTGAGGGCGCTTATGCGCTGTGCTTCCTGTTTGAGGGTGAAAAAGACCTGATGATCGCGGCGCGCAAAGGGTCCCCCCTTGCGATTGGTCACGGCGACGGTGAGATGTTCGTCGGGTCCGATGCCATCGCGCTTGCGCCGATGACCGACAAAGTAACATATCTGGATGAAGGCGACTGGGCCGTCATCACCCGCACTTCAGTTGAAATTCGCGACGGCGAAGGCCGCATCGCAAACCGCGAAATGCGTATCATCAACATCGACACTGCATCGGTCGACAAAGGTGGCCACAAACACTTCATGTCCAAAGAGATCGCTGAACAACCTTCTGTTCTGACCAACGCGCTTGGCTATTACATCAAGAACGGCAAGATTGAGCTTCCCGATCCAGGCCTTGATTTTGCGAAAATCGATCGCCTGACGATGGTGGCATGTGGCACCGCCTATTACGCCTGTCTCGTGGCAAAATACTGGTTTGAACAGGTGGCCCGCCTGCCCGTAGAAATCGACGTCGCATCTGAATTCCGCTACCGCGAACCACCGATCACGAAAGGCACGGCGGCATTGTTTGTCAGCCAGTCCGGTGAAACCGCCGACACGCTGGCGGCATTGCGCTATTGCGAAGGCAAAGTCGACAAGATCATCTCCGTGGTGAACGTCCCCGAAAGCTCAATCGCGCGTGAAAGCGATTTGCCGCTGCCTATTCTGGCCGGCACCGAAATCGGTGTGGCTTCAACGAAGGCCTTCACATGCCAACTTACCGTATTGGCGATCCTTGCGATCAAGGCCGCACAGGACCGCGGCCACATGAGCGAAAAACAGGTTGCCGAAGCCCTAGAACAAGTAAAGAGCGTCCCGGGAATTATGAACCATACGCTGGCCCTCGGGGAGCGCACGAAAGAGGTTTCACGCAGTCTTGCCGAGGCCCGCGACATTCTGTTCTTGGGTCGTGGACCAATGTACGCCCTTGCGCACGAAGGCGCACTTAAACTTAAAGAAATCAGCTATATACACGCAGAAGCTTATGCATCAGGTGAACTTAAGCACGGCCCAATCGCGCTCGTAGATGAGCATGTGCCCGTCATCGTTATGGCCCCGCGTGATGCGCTGTTCGACAAGACGATCTCCAACATGCAGGAAGTCATGGCTCGTGGCGGCAAAGTGCTTTTGATCACCGATGAGCAAGGCGCAAAAGAAGCTGGCCCAGGCGTATGGGACACCATTCTGATGCCCGAAGTAGACCCTTTCGTTGCCCCGATCGTTTATGCGATCCCTGCCCAGCTGCTCGCTTATCATACAGCGGTTGCCAAGGGCACAGATGTTGACCAGCCACGCAACTTGGCCAAATCCGTGACAGTCGAATGATCCCGCTTGAGGACGCGATTGCCACGCTGCAAATCCACGCGAACCCGCAAAAAGCAGCCGAGATGAAAGCCTACCACAAGGTGGACCGCCCCTACTTTGGCGTAGCGAACCCCGTGATCTATGAGGCCGTAAAGGAGTGGCGCGCTGAGATTTCGCTCGAAGACCGCGTCACACTCGCATCAGAGCTTTGGGACAGCAATGTTCACGAAGCCCGCGTCGCAGCGGCAAAGCTATTGGTGCAGGCCCGTATTAACCCAGACGATGCCGTTTGGGACCTGATCCAGTCATGGGTTCCGCAGTTTGACTCTTGGGCGATTGCCGATCACGTTAGCGGAGCCGGCTCGCGCCGCTTGCTCGCCGACCCGTCACGTATTGATACGCTAGAGGCATGGACCACATCTGAGCATTTGTGGACCAAACGCGCCGTAATGGTCATGTCACTGCCTTGGACAAAGATGAACAACCCCAAGCCACGAGATTTGGAAATCCGTGAGCGAATTCTGGGATGGGCGGCTGAGTACACGAATGACCCCGCTTGGTTCATCCAGAAGTCAGTGTCGTGGTGGTTGAGGGAGCTGGGCCGCCATGATGCGCCGCGGGTTTGGGCATTCCTCGATCTTCATGGTGAAAAGATGAAACCGTCCCTTCGCAAGGATGCAAGCCGAAACTTGCCGCCGCGTTAGCGTACCACTTGCAGTTAACTCCACGTTCGATGCAAAACTACCGGACTGGAGGTTTCTTTGATAGACTTAACGCGCCA
>DQCL01000132.1 GCA_003533975.1 Octadecabacter sp.
TGGACCGGCACCATGAACCTGACCGAACCACACTGCGGCACGGATTTGGGCCTCATGCGTACCAAGGCTGAACCGCAGGACGACGGCAGCTACAAGATTTCCGGCACCAAGATTTTCATTTCCGCTGGCGACCATGACATGGCTGACAACATCATCCACCTTGTTCTTGCGAAAATCCCCGGCGGACCTGATGGCATCAAAGGCGTAAGCCTGTTCATCGTTCCGAAGTTCATCGTCAAAGAAGACGGATCGTTGGGCGATCGCAACGGTGTCGAGGTCGGCAAGATCGAAGAAAAGATGGGTATCCACGGCAATGCAACCTGTGTGATGAACTACGATAATGCCGAGGGCTATCTCATTGGCGAAATGCACAAAGGGATGCGTGCGATGTTCGTCATGATGAACGAAGCACGCATGGGCGTTGGTCTACAGGGCTATTCGCAGGCCGAAATTGCCTACCAGAACGCTGTTGCTTACGCGAACGACCGCTTGCAGGGCCGCGCCGTGACAGGTGATGAAAACCCGAATGGCCCAGCCGATCCGCTGATCGTTCACCCCGATATCCGCCGCAACCTGATGGATCAAAAGTCCTTCATCGAAGGCGCGCGCGCACTGACGTATTGGGGCACCACTCTGATCGACCGTGCCCACAAGAATAACGACGAAGCCGCCGAAGGTCTGATTTCATTGATGACCCCCGTCATCAAAGGTTTCTTGACTGACAAAGGCTTTGAAACCGCAGTCGCTGCACAGCAAGTTTTCGGCGGACACGGCTACATCGAAGAAACCGGCATGTCCCAATACGCACGGGATGCCCGTATCGCCATGATTTACGAAGGTGCGAACGGCGTGCAGGCGCTCGACCTTGTTGGGCGCAAGTTGGCGCAGGACGGCGGCAAACATGTGATGGCGTTCTTTGCGATGATCAAAGATTACATCAGCGAAAACAAAGGTGATGATGCCTTTGACGCAGACTTCCTTGAACCTCTCAAAGCCGCATCCAAAGATATGCAGGCTGCTGGCATGTACTTTATGCAGAATGGCATGAAGAGCCCGAACCACGCGCTGGCTGGGTCCTATGACTTTATGCATATGATGGGCCACGTTTGTTTCGGCCTGATGTGGGCACGCATGGCAAAGGCGTCGATGGATGCACTGGCCGCTGGCGACACGGACACCGAATTCCACGAAACCAAGATTGCAACTGGCCGCTACTACATGGCCCGCCAGCTTCCGGCTACGGGCATGCATTTGGCGCGGATTAACACTGGTGCCGACACTGTGATGGCATTGGACGCTGCAAGCTTCTAAGCTTTGAGGGGGCGGGTTAAATCCGCCCCCTTCAATTCCTATATTAGAGGTCACATGCCCAAACGTTTTCGCCTAACCCGCCGTTTTCCCTGTGCCATGACTGAAGACGGCTATCGTCGCCTCAAACGGTTTGCCAAAGACGCAGGCTTGGATGAAGGTGAGGCCCTGTCATTTCTGTTCGAAAACTTCGACAGTGTGATTGACGAAGACACATTTGGGCACCGTCTACGCATCTTTAATTCCGAACTAGAAGCACGCAAAAAATAGCCTCGGCCAATAGGCCAGCGCCCTTGGGAGGGGGAACCACATGATTAAATTGCATTGTTTTGGTGAAAGTGGGAATGCTTACAAAGCCGCCCTGACCCTTGAACTATCAGAGGCTGAATGGGAGCCGGTTTATGTTGATTTTTTCAACGGTGAAACCCGCACCGACGCCTTTCGCGCACTGAACGTAATGGGCGAGGTTCCAGTGATGGAAGACGGGGATCTGGTGCTGACCCAATCCGGCGTCATCCAAGACTACGTGTCGTCCAAAACCGGCAAACTAGGTGGCCGTTCAGCGGCGGAACGACGCGACATCCTGCGTTGGATGTTTTTTGACAATCACAAAGTCAGTGGCGTTGCTGGTCCGTTGCGGTTCAACATAAATTTCCTCCCGAAGGAAAAACAGAACGCTGATGTCATCGCGTTTATGCAGATGCGTTTAGCCTCTGCGTTGAAAGTCATGGAAACCCAATTGACTGAAACGCCCTACCTAACCGGTGACGCCCTCACGATCGCGGACATCGCCTGTGTAGGGTATCTGTTTTATCCGGAACCCTTTGGGTTCGACCGCTCAGAGTTTCCCCATATTGACGCGTGGATGACCCGTATCGAGAACACGAAGGGTTACAAACATCCCTACGATCTTATGCCAGGATCGCCCGCGGATCGTGCCTAAGACCTAAGTGACGCCACGATAGGCTTGAAATGGCTTTCGTTGACGTGCACGTCAACTGACAAGACGAATTCGAAAGGACCACCTGATGACTGACGCATATATTTACGACGCGATCCGCACGCCGCGCGGCAAAGGCCGCAAGGATGGATCCTTGCACGAAGTGACATCCGCCAAACTGTCCGCTGGCGTTTTGAACGCCCTGAAAGAGCGCAACAACCTTGAAGGCCATGCCGTTGAGGACGTGATTTGGGGCAATGTCACCCAAGTCAAAGAAGCCGGTGGTTGTTTGGCACGTACTGCGGTGCTGGCGTCCGATCTGGATCAATCCATCCCCGGCCTCGCGATCAACCGCTTTTGTGCGTCCGGTATGGAAGCTGTGAACCTCGCAGCGAACCAAATTCAAGGTGGCGCAGGCGAGGCCTATATTGCTGGCGGCGTTGAGATGATGGGACGTGTCCCAATGGGGAGCGATGGGGCTGCGATTGCAGTAGATCCGAGCATTGCGATGAATACCTACTTCGTACCGCAGGGCATTTCAGCTGACATCATCGCCACCGAATATGGCTTTAGCCGCGATGATGCGGATGCCCTCGCCGTGGCCTCCCAGCAGCGCGCCGAAGCCGCGTGGAAAGACAATCGTTTTGCGAAGTCTATCGTTCCCGTGAAAGACCAAAACGGCCTGACTATCTTGGATCATGACGAATACATGCGCCCACAAACCGACATGCAAAGCCTTGGGTCCCTTAACGCGGCATTCCAAGCGATGGGCGAAGTCATGCCCGGCTTTGATAAGGTCGCCTTGATGAAATACCCGCACCTTGAGCGGATCAACCACATCCACACGGCCGGTAACTCATCTGGTATCGTGGATGGTTCGGCGGGTGTTCTTATCGGATCAAAAGAGTTCGGTGAGAAGTTCGGACTGAAACCACGCGCACGTATCCGCCAAACTGCCAAAATCGGTACTGATCCGACGATCATGCTGACAGGGCCAGTTCCGGTGACCCACAAAATCCTTGCTGATAGCGGCATGAACATCGGAGATATTGATCTTTTTGAAGTAAACGAGGCGTTTTCCTCTGTTGTCTTGCGCTTCATGCAGGCGTTTGATGTCGACCACTCAAAGGTCAACGTGAACGGCGGCTCCATCGCGATGGGCCACCCGCTGGGCGCAACTGGTGCGATCATCATCGGCACGCTTCTGGATGAGCTTGAACGCTCTGACAAAGAAGTTGGCCTTGCGACGTTGTGCATTGCATCCGGCATGGGTGCAGCAACAATCATCGAACGCGTTTAAGGAGCATCGACATGACTGATTTTACAATGAAAACAGATGCTGACGGCGTGGCCACGATCACGTGGGACACTGTCGGCAAATCCATGAACGTCATGAATCAGAAGGGGTTTGAAGACCTTGATGCGCTGATTGACGACGCACTGGCCGATGATGCGATTAAGGGCGTGATTATCACGTCCGGCAAGGAAGGGTCATTTGCTGGCGGCATGGACCTCAACATTATCGCAAAGATGAAAGAAAGCGCGGGCGACAATCCGGCAAAGGGGCTGATGGAAGGTCTGATGGCCAGCCACGCGATCCTTCGCAAGATTGAACGCGCGGGCATGGACCCGAAGACGAACAAGGGCGGCAAGCCGATTGCCTCGGCCCTGCCCGGCATTGCCATGGGCATCGGTCTGGAAATCCCGCTGTCGACGCACCGCATCTTTGCTGCTGACAATCCCAAGGCCAAGATCGGCCTGCCGGAAATC
>DQCL01000086.1 GCA_003533975.1 Octadecabacter sp.
GGCATTTGGCCGCCTTCGTAGCCGCCAATAGCAACACCGGAACGGGATTTTTGACCTTTGATACCACGGCCACCCATTTTACCGGTGCCGGAACCCGGGCCACGGCCTACGCGCTTGCGTGGTTTTGTGGCGCCTGGATTGTCGTGAAGTTCGTTAAGTTTAACCATGTCGCTGTCTCCTTGCCGGAAGACCTAACCCAGCGACGGGAAAGGCACGCGGCGTGTTTCGATTCTTGGCCGGAAAGATGGCCACTGGCGGCGTATAGGAGATTGTGGGGAGTGGGGCAAGTCTAGTCTTGGTCGCGGGCCTTCTGGGCTTCAACGTAAGACTTCAGGACTGCGTGCATTCGAGTCAGGTGACCTTTACCTTGGGCCCTGAAGTAATCGAGCACCTCGGGGTCAACGCGTAGGCTAATAGCTTGCTTAACTTGCGGAAGAACCAGTTCGGAGTCATCCCAGAAACCATCAGGGAGCTCGGGAGACTGTTCCGACGGAGCCTTGTTCGGGCGCAATTCTCCCCGTTCATTCTTGGCCTGAATCTCTTCCAGAGACATACGTGTGATATTGCTCATGTTCTTTGCGGCCTCCTTGCCACGCTGAAATCAATCGCCGCGCACCATTGCGCCACGTGTAGGTAACGACCATGACATCACCCGCGAATTCGCCCATCGCAATGATGCGCTCTTCGCCGTAATCTTTACGTGTATCAATTCGCTCCCAAACGGGCCCTGCAAAAATGGCCGCAGCTCTCTCAAAGTCAACGCCGTGTTTTTCGTAGTTTAAATCCCGCTTTGCCTCGTTCCAGTCGAACTTCATTAGAGGAGCTCCTGAGCCTTTTGTCAGTTTTCATCGGTTTGTCCTCTTGGGCTTATTGGTTGTCTTGTATATACATTTCGCAATACAACCTGTCAAGCCAAGCTTATACCCCACGATCCGTTCGCACCTTGAACCCCTGCCCGCGCAGAGTTCCGACGATCGCTTCGACGTGCCCGATGTCGCGGGCTTCGATGACCACGTCCAGTTCCGCCTGCTTCAGCGAAACCGATTGCATCATGCGTTGGTGGATGACTTCGACGACGTTGGCGCCGGTTTCGCCAATAATACGTGAAATATCCGCCAATTGCCCCGGCGTATCGTCAATTTCGAATGTCAGGCGGGTGATACGGCCGTCACGGACGAGGCCGCGCAGGATCAGGGTGGACAGCAAGCGGCTGTCGATGTTGCCGCCGCAGATCACGAGGCCGACCTTTTTGCCTCGGTAGGCTTCAAGGTTGTTCTTGATGACGGCCAGTCCCGCACCGGGCGCACCTTCAGCGACCAGTTTTTCAGCAGAGAGCAAATCAAACACGGCGTCTTCAATGTCAGCTTCACTCGCCACATCGACGCGATCTACCAGTGTTTTAATGATCTCGATGTTCGCTGTAGCGGGCGCTTTGACGGCGATCCCTTCGGCGAGGGTCGCACCCGCGAAGTGGGTGGGGGTCCCGTCGACCGCCGATTTCACAGCATCAAAAATCTCCGCCTGTGCGCCGATGATCTGAACCTCTGGCTTCACCGATTTTGCCGCGACAGCCATGCCTGCAATCAGACCACCGCCCCCAACAGGAACGATGATGACATCAAGGTCAGGCATATCCTCGAGCATTTCGAGGGCAACAGTCCCTTGCCCAGCCGCCACGACCGGATCATCGAACGGGTGAATGAACGTCAGCCCATCCTTTTCTGCCAGATCGAGCGTGAATTGTACGGAATCGTCAAAACCCGTGCCATGCTGGATGACCTTCGCCCCGAAATCTTCTGTGCGTTTGACTTTGTTAAAGGGGGTGCCTTCGGGCATGATGATCGTGGAGGCAATGCCAAGGCGCGTCGCGTGGTAGGCCACACCTTGTGCGTGGTTGCCCGCACTACAGGCAATAACGCCTGCCTGTTTCTGCGCATCCGTCAGTGTCAGCAGCTTCGCCAACGCGCCGCGGGCTTTGAACGCGTTGGTGTGCTGCAGGTTCTCTAGCTTGAGATACAGATCGATCCCGAGCTGCATCGACAAACGGGTCGCGTGGATGGTCGGTGTGCGAATGGTCGCATCGCGGATCGCGCTGTAGGTTTGCTGGATCAGCTCAGGGGTCAGGGTCACACGGGCCATTTGGGCGCATCCTTTTGCGAAACGGTCCGTGGACTTTCGGTCGTCACCCTGCCCCTGTCAACGCGCGTTAGCTGCGCTTTTGCTCAGGGTGAAGGGATGTCGCCAGAATGTGGTCCGTCTGGTGTAAGATATGGCTGGCTTGCCCAACAATTTGGCCGTCCGGTTGCCCCACAATATTGGTGTCTTTCTCGGGATAGTCCAAGTTCGCCAAGAAGTGGCGCATACAAGCAAGGCGCGCGCGCTTTTTGTCGTCCGACTTGATCACAGTCCAAGGCGCATCGGCGGTGTCTGTGTAGAAGAACATCGCTTCTTTGGCCTCGGTGTAGTCTTCCCACTTGTCGAGGCTGGCTTTGTCGATTGGGCTAAGCTTCCAGCGTTTGAGCGGATCAGTTTCGCGGGATTTAAAGCGGCTCGCTTGTTCGTCCTGTGTGACCGAGAACCAGTATTTATAGAGGTGAATGCCGGAGCGCGTGAGCATGCGTTCAAATTCGGGCGTCTGGCGCATGAACTCGAGGTATTCATGCGGTTCGCAGAACCCCATGACCCGCTCAACGCCTGCGCGGTTGTACCAAGAACGGTCATAGAGCACGATTTCGCCAGAGCTGGGCAGGTGCTTGATATAGCGCTGAAAGAACCACTGTCCGCGTTCTTCGTCGGTGGGTTTATTAAGCGCGACAACGCGGGCGCTTCGAGGGTTCATATGTTCGGTGAACCGTTTGATCGCGCCACCCTTGCCGGCCGCATCACGACCTTCAAACAACATCACAAACCGCTGACCCGTCTCGGCGGCCCAGTGCTGGACCTTAAGCAACTCAGCCTGAAGGTCGGCCTTCTGTTTCTCATACTCGCCGCGCTTCATGCGATCTGAGTATGGGTACTTGCCTTTTTCAAAGCCGATGAGCGTGGAACCGTTCGTTGTGTCTGTCATGTAATGCCTCTTGTTGTTCACATACCGTTAAACACATTGGCAAAAACACGTCTCTGACCCAGATCAAACTACGGCTCAGAATAGCAAAACGCCCCACTCGTGAGAGCAGGGCGTTTCAAAACTGGTATCGAAAGAGGGGTTAGCCCTTCTCTTCGATGATCTCCACCATGTGTGGGATCTTTGCGACCATGCCGCGTATGGAAGGTGTGTCTTCCAGTTCACGGGTTTTATACATTTTGTTCAGGCCAAGACCGATCAGCGTTTGCTTTTGGTCTGCAGCACGGCGGATCGGGGAACCGATCTGTTTTACAACGATAGTTTTAGCCATGATTAGGCCTCCTCAACTTCAGCTGCTGCTGGCGCATCGTCGCGCTTTGGCAGGATGTCAGCAACTTTTTTGCCGCGACGCTGAGCAACAGAACGAGGGGATGCCTCTTTCTTGAGGCCGTCAATCGTAGCGCGGATCATGTTGTATGGGTTGGATGAGCCGATGGACTTCGCAACGATGTCCTGAATGCCGAGCATTTCGAACACAGCACGCATTGGACCACCTGCGATGATACCAGTACCCTGTGGAGCAGTGCGCATAACAACGCGGCCTGCACCGTGGCGACCGTTCATGTCGTGGTGCAATGTGCGGCCTTCTTTAAGCTGCACGCGGATCATCTGACGCTTGGCTTGCTCAGTGGCTTTACGGATCGCTTCAGGAACTTCCTTAGCTTTACCTTTGCCGAAACCGACGCGGCCTTTTTGGTCGCCAACAACGACGAGTGCGGCGAAACCAAAGCGCTTACCACCCTTAACGGTCTTGGACACACGGTTGATCGCTACGAGGCGATCCTGGAATTCTGGAGTTTCTTCGCGACGGTTGCCGCCACGTTGGTTGTCTCGAGCCATGAGGCCCTCCTTGATTTGGGTGGCGCCGCAGCGCCGTTCATATCAATCCTAGTGGGCAAATGCCCCTGGATCATCGGAAGGGCCACACGTTGCCGTGCAGCCCTTCTCAAGTCGTTTAGATCTTCAAGCCACCTTCACGCGCAGCTTCGGCCAAGGCCTTCACTTTGCCGTGGAACAAGAAACCGCCACGGTCGAAGTAGGCTTCGGTCACGCCGGCCTTCTTCGCACGTTCTGCGATTGCTGTGCCAATCTTGGCAGCAGCTTCGACGTTGTTCTTGCCAACGACGCCCAGTGCCTTCTCGAGAGAAGACGCAGAAGCGAGCGTTACGCCGTTCACATCGTCGATCAGCTGTACGCTGATGTTCTTGGAGGAGCGGTGAACGGAAAGACGCGGACGTCCTGCGTTTACCTTGCGAAGTTTGTTCCGAACGCGCAGGCGGCGTTTGATGAACAATTGACGTTTTGTGTTTGCCATCGTTCTTACCTCTTGCCTTCTTTGCGGAAGATATACTCGTCCACATATTTGATGCCCTTGCCTTTGTAAGGCTCAGGCTTGCGCCATTCGCGGATGTTTGCGGCAACTTGACCAACTTGCTGTTGGTCAGCGCCTTCCACGATGATGATCGTTGGCTTTGGAGCTGTGACTGTAACGCCAGCAGGTACTTCAAAGTCCACGTCGTGGGAGTAACCGAGGTTCAGCTTCAGGGTGTTGCCCTGCATCTGAGCGCGGTAACCAACGCCGTTGATCTCAAGCTCTTTTTTGAAGCCGTCAGTCACACCGGTCACAAGGTTCTGAACCTGTGTACGGGACATGCCCCACTGCTGCTTCGCACGCTTGGACTTGCCACGCGGCGTTACAGAAACGGCACCGTCTTCAACAGTCAACGTAACGTCGTCTGTTGCTGTGAAGGAACGAGTGCCTTTCGGCCCCTTAACTTCGACTGTTTGGCCGGACACAGAAGCAGTAACGCCATCTGGAAGACCGACTGGTTTTTTACCAATACGAGACATCGTTTTCTCCTTAGAATACGGTGCAGAGCACTTCGCCGCCAACATTGGCCGCCCGTGCGTTTGCATCCGACATCACACCCTTGGGGGTG
>DQCL01000255.1 GCA_003533975.1 Octadecabacter sp.
GCTCCGCGCCGGTTTGGACAAGGCGATATGGTGAATGCGGTATTTCACCAAATCGGCGTTGACAGCAAGGCTGACCATGGCTAAATGCTTGCTTCACGACACCTGCCCAGGTGACGGAATGGTAGACGCGCTAGCTTCAGGTGCTAGTATTCGCAAGGATGTGGAGGTTCGAGTCCTCTCCTGGGCACCAGTATTATGAAATATTTCATTATATAACAATTGATTACGGTGTTAGTGATGCTTGTCGTCCACCTATTTGCCCACCCTTACTCGCTTGCTCGGGTGGCTATTCGCAGTACTTTGGCCGTCGGTACACACTCCGGCTTCAATGACCTCGCAACCTGTGCCAGAGCTTGACGGAAACTCTTGGTGTCTGGTTAGTTGAATAACGACAGTGTTTGGCGATGATAGGGGTGTGTGATGGCCGATAATCTTCCTGACTATTTGTCCCAGGGTGAAATGGCCCGCTTGTTTCCGGTGCTCTCGACAACTTCCAAGGAAGGCCGCACAACCTCCATTGTTCTTGCATGTCTTGTGCAGATCCAGGAATTCGGCGCAGACCTCTTGAAATCCGTTGGACAGAGTAGAGGGAAACGCACCCGCGTTCAGTCTTTCACGGAAGTGGTATTCAAGAACCAATCGGGAAAGATAAAAGACCGCCCTGATGGGCTTATTGTCCTGACTGTAGGCTCGCGAGAGTGGCGGGCACTGATTGAAGCTAAGGTGGGCAGCAACGAACTTCAGGCTGAACAAGTCGAACGTTACAGGGCTTTGGCGAAAGACAACGGTATTGATTGCGTCATCACTATATCAAACCAGTTTGCCACGACACCCGCCAGCCACCCTATCGAAGAAATTCGAAAGAGCCGGTCCAAAATCCCCGTATTTCATTGGTCTTGGATGCACATCGTAACTACTGCAGAATTATTGGTAAGTGTTCCATCCCGGACGATCACATAGACCCTCGTCGTTCTGCATATTTCATTGCAAGATCAGTTCTGAGGGACATTCGGGAGGGCGTACCATGCTGATCCATCTTCATAGCCAGGCGACAACGACACCAAAGATACGGGCGGAAATTCAAGCGAGTGACGAACCTGCCTGGGTTCTGGCGGAGCGGTTTGGCACGACCGAGCAGACGGTTTGGAAATGGCGCAAGCGCGACAGCGTGCATGACCGCAGCCATACCCACTGCGCATCCGAACCATACTCACAGACAATGGCAAGGAGTTCACCGACCGTCTCTTTGGCCTGCGCAAGCGCGCGCAAAGCGGGAAACATGAGTTCGACAAGCTCTGCGCCGAACTGGACATCGAACACCGCCTGACCCCTCCAAGATCACCACAAACAAACGGCATGGTCGAGCGGTTCAACGGCCGCATCGAAGAGGTGCTGCAAAGCCACCATTTCCGATCAGGCGAAGAATTGGAGACGACGCTGCACCGCTATGTGTGGCTCTACAACCAGCAGCTTCCACAATCAGCCTTGGGCAGTAAAACGCCCTTGCAAGCCATG
This sequence comes from Octadecabacter sp., assembly GCA_003533975.1. Lineage (GTDB taxonomy): Bacteria > Pseudomonadota > Alphaproteobacteria > Rhodobacterales > Rhodobacteraceae > Octadecabacter. The sequence continues at coordinate 1,516 of DQCL01000255.1, forward strand.
AAAGACTGGCACAACCTCAAGCCAGAGCTGTTCAAGAAACAGCCATACTACCTTCCGGGATGTGACAGCTAAGCTCTTGATCCACCGTTGCGGGGTAGGGGGTGACAAAAACGACCGTTTTGGGTCGATTATGATCTCACCCCAATCTAGATCGGTTGTTTTGCTCACAAATACGTCTCAATAGCTGAACGTGCGTTTTCCCGAATATCAGGGCGATCATACCCTTCAACGAAGCGACCATACAACTGCTCTCCTAAAAAGAACGGCAATGTTGTCATTTGCTCATTATGGCTCAAGACATTGCTTTGTAAAAACGCATCAATGTACTCCAAAGATATCCCATATCGCCTTCCCCCCCCGTGATCAGGATCGTGTATCTGCAACCAAACCAGAAAACGGGCGGCTTCCTTGGCAATTGCAAGCCAGCATTCCCCTTGGATATCAACACCGTAAATCGTCCCGCGATGAAAATGGGTGTTTATGCCAACAAAATCGCCATGGGTCGCGGCTTGAACAACCGGCACGCCTTTTACATTTTCCACCTGCTCCTGAAGTGAAGCCAGCAATCTCTCAAGGAGCATTCTGTCCTCTTTTGAGGTGATGTGATCCGTGTTTTTTGCAGCAACTTGCTTGACCCAAAAGCCGGGTCCAAATGTGCTGTTTCGTTGACGTGATTCACAATACCTGTGCAACCATTCACCACTTTGCTTCATGAGGCGCATCCGTGCTTTGCCAGATGACCCCGCTATTTTATCGCCAAGCCGTTTACCAGGTGCGAAGCTAAGGATTACAGTTCCACTTTCTGGCCACGCATATAGGCACCGATTGGCCTGAAAACGATCATCATCAAAGACCGTTTCTAAGTAATCCAATTCACCCTTCAAGCTCCGAACCGTGTGCGCAATATCTCCGTCCAGAAAGCGCTTAACAATCACCTTCTCGCCATTCACTTTGGCCTTATACACCCAGCTTTTCTCGGTTACTTTTATGGCATCAAGCAATGCGTAACGCGTTATCTCAGGCTGTTTGTCCAGAAAGCTACTCAGCTCTTGCCCGGCCTGTTTGCTAAGGAGAGCTTTTTTAAGCCATGAATGTTTTTCAAAACTCACAAGCCCCAATCTTTCCTTTGTAAATCCCAATTGGGCAAAACGCGCGAGTAATTTTTCATCAAGGCCACTGTCATTAATATCATAGCAGTAATTTTGGAAATACCAGTACAAATACGCAGGGTAGTCGTGGTCGCTCTCTAGAGCACGTTTCATTACTTCTGGAAAATGCTCGGTTTCTCTCACAGTTTCACAAACATGATGAAAATCGGATTTCCCGAACAGGATCGCAGGCGTGTGGTGCATGAAACCTTCAATGGCAACGGCAGAGTTATAGGAGACGGAAACAGCGCTTTTTTCCAGAATGTCATGTATGTTTGCATTTGTAGGGTGCAATTCGACTCCTTCTGACATCAAGTTGAATATCAGCTCAGCCTCTTGTTTTACGTTGCTAGAGGGATGTGCTTTCACGACTACGGGTCGGCCCTTGGCATTTTTTGCCACAGTGCGCAGCATGGTTTCTGGATCACAATATGCGGTGCGCTGTTGTTGGGGGAACTCGCCTTGCAGGAAAACTGAGATGCACCCATCTGGAATATTAGTTTTTTCTTCAAGTTGACCGTAGCGCGAATGACGGCGCTTGACGAAACGGGTCTGTAAGCTCTCCCAAAACTGTGCGACATCTTTGGGAGGTATTCTCTCGGCTTCAAATTTCTCGTCTCCGACACGGCTTTTCGCCAGAACACCTTGTGGGTCGAGGTGATAGTAGGGTTGGAGGTAGGCAAGTGTTGTGTTTAGCGCATTTGATTGATTGACAGAGCCGTTTTCGATGATGTGCAGATTTTCAGCCTCCAGCAGATCCGACCAGTTTGTCACATCTGGGTCGCGAAGCCGTTCGTCGCGTCTTCGCACTTCGATTGTCCCTCCTCTAGCATCAAACATGTTCGTGATTTGGTTAAAGAGCCTTAGGTGGGGACGGCTAGTATAGTTATCGACAAAGCGGCCTGACAGATGAAAAACTACTTTTGCAGGTGGGTGCATGCGATTCTCCCTAGACGCCTTTTTCCGTTACAAGGCTTCACATTTCCTGCCCATCATTTTGCGCCCGCGCATCACGGTCCGCCTTGAGGGATCGCCAGTCTTCTTCGCCGCCACGTTCATCATGTGCGGCCTTAAAATCCCCCTGTACGTCGCGAGTCTCCTGAGCCGTTTTCAGGGCATCCCTGTCGGCGCGATGATCTGCCCGCATCTTCTGCGCTTTATCCGCAAGAGGCTTCCGCTCCACCGTTTGTTTTTTCCGCAAATCCTCAAGCTGCTTTTCAGCCTGCGCCGTCATGCGCCCGCGCAACTGACTGCGCGCCTGATCCACCGTCATGTGGGTTTTGGGATCACCTAGCTTTTCGCGAATGTCTTTCTGTTTCAAACCTAGATAACGGTTGATCGGCAGGGCCTCGCCTGTGTGATGAAGCACCACAAAGCCCCGCCTATCACCCCGCGCAAGCTGCATCGCGTGCGCTTCAAGCTGAGATTGGAACGCCTTGGTGCCGTCAGCATCTTTGAATGCATCCCCAATGATCCGTTTCAGGTCACGCGGGTCTTCTCCAATCCGCTTGGCCTGCGGCCATATCTGAGGACTAAAGTTCTCAGGGCTGGCTTTCTCACGATCACGCATGCCCTCTGGCAACTCAAAGCCATGCTGCAAGAACAACGCGCAGCTGACATCTTTGAGCTTGGGTCGATCATGGGAAAGCTGGATGGCTTTCATCTGCTCGACATCAATCCGTGACCACACAACATGCGCATGAAGACGCGCATTCTTCTCATGCGTGACAATTGCGCGGGGTTGATCTTCAAGCCCAAACTTTTCCTCAATCGCCTGAGCTGCTGCACGGAAGTCTTCAATGGTCAGCCGTGCATCTTCGGGCGGATTGATACTGACGGAAAAGAACGGATGCCTTGCCTTGGTTCCATGAGACAATGCTTCAATCTCAAGGAACGCGCCGTGAAGATCAAGCGCAGCAACACCGCGCATGTCGGCCACCTCAACGTGGTCATTATCGCGGGTGTTCAAAAGGTGGTTGGCAAGGTTCTTGCCACCGCCGCGCTGTGAACCTTTGAGGATCATGGGGAAGGGTGTTCCGGTTCATCGCGAACACCAAGCGCCAGCATGAGCGAGCGGCGCATCCATTGGATGTCTGCCGCCGCCTCATGCAGCAGGCGCGTTTCCGGCCATGAGCCGCAATTGGCAACATGGGCAAGCTGGTTCACATTGCTGCCGATTTTGCCAACCGCGCCCAACAGCCGTGCAATCTCTGCCGCGTCTTTAACGGGGCGACGATTGGCGCGTTGCGAACGGGCGGGCGGCAAAGGCTGCGACAACGCAGCGGCGCGGATAAAATCGCTCAGGGTCACACCTGCCGCATGAGCGGCGTGGGTGAGGGTATCGCGTTCCTCCTCGCTATAGCGAGTGGGGATGGGAACACTCCGGCGGTTTTCTTTGCGCGGTCGGGCCATAGGCGCGGCCTCCTTCGGTGTTTTGGGTTCAATGCCAAAAACACCGAACCGCGAGAGGGTGCACGGGAGAACGCAGTATCTCCCTGCCAAGAGGGCGTGTAGGAAGCGTAGTTTCCGTATAATACGCATATCTTGGGGGGAACAAGATTATAGCTAATAATTTAAGAAGTCGTTAATGTTTTCCATAACAATGGCTTTGTTGCACAAATCCGCTGATGGTCGCATTTCCCCTTACCCCGGACGGATTTATCCTACGGGTTCTGTGACTGTTGAATGTCATTGAGAACT
>DQCL01000100.1 GCA_003533975.1 Octadecabacter sp.
CGCCGCGTTAGAGGAACAGGTGCTTGCCGGGGCCTGCGCGCTGAAACTGCACGAAGATTGGGGGACCACCCCGGCGGCGATTGACTGCTGTCTGGACGTGGCCGACCAGATGGATGTGCAGGTGATGATCCACACCGATACGCTGAATGAATCCGGCTTTGTCGAACATACCGTCAAGGCGATGAAGGGGCGGACAATTCACGCCTTTCACACCGAAGGCGCGGGTGGTGGTCACGCGCCCGACATCATCAAGATCTGCGGCGAGCCGCATGTGCTGCCCTCGTCCACCAACCCGACCCGGCCCTTTACCGTCAACACGCTTGAGGAACATCTGGACATGCTGATGGTCTGTCACCATCTGGACAAATCCATCCCCGAGGACATCGCCTTTGCCGAAAGCCGCATCCGGCGCGAAACCATTGCCGCCGAGGACATCCTGCACGACATGGGCGCGTTTTCGATCATCGCCTCCGACAGCCAGGCGATGGGCCGGGTGGGCGAGGTGCTGATCCGCACCTGGCAGACCGCCGACAAGATGAAAAAGCAGCGCGGCCGCCTGGCCGAAGAAACCGGCGAAAACGACAATTTCCGCGTGCGCCGCTACATCGCAAAATACACGATCAACCCTGCCATAGCACAGGGGGTGAGCCATGTTCTGGGCGATATCGCCGTGGGAAAACGCGCTGATCTGGTGCTGTGGTCGCCTGCTTTCTTTGGTGTTAAACCGGAAATGGTTCTTATGGGTGGCTCCATTGTGGTCGCGCAAATGGGCGATCCGAATGCATCCATCCCCACCCCGCAACCTGTCTACACGCGGCCCATGTTTGGCGCCTTTGGCGGGTCGCTGGTGAATTCATCAGTCAGCTTTATTTCGGGCACTGCCCAAGCAGCGGGACTGCGTGAAAGCCTTGGACTGGCCAAACAAACCGTGGCCGTGAAAAATACCCGCAACATCGGCAAAGCGGACATGGTGCTAAACGATGCCTTGCCCGCCATCGAAGTACATCCTGAAACCTACGAAGTCCGCGCGGACGGTGAATTGCTGACCTGTCAGCCCGCTGAAACCCTGCCGATGGCGCAACGGTATTTCCTGTTCTGATGGTTGATTTAATCAGTCAATCGGTGCGTGGTGCTGGCACATGGAACGGCGCATACGACCAATGTGTCCTAACCTATGAAGAACGTCTGCTGCGTCGCAAGGTGCTGCGCACGTCCCAAAACGACAAACTGCTTGTCGATCTGCCACAGGCCATCAGCGTCAACCACGATGATGCATTCGCCCTAACAGATGGTCGCCTGATCAGGGTTGTCGCAGCGGACGAGGACTTGCTGCAAATCACAGCGCCCGATTTGCTGCCACTGGTATGGCACATCGGCAACCGCCATTGTCCGGCACAAATTGAAGCGACCCGTGTGCTGATCCAGCCTGACCACGTGATCCGTGAACTGATGGAACGTCGCGGGGCCACGGTCACGCAGGTTTTTGAACCTTTCACCCCCGAAGGTGGCGCCTATGGTCATGGGCGCACACAGGGGCATTCACACGGGCACAGCCATGACCACTGAGGCTCTAACCCTCACACAATGGCTATCCCCTGCCTATCCGGTGGGGGCCTTTGCCTATTCCCACGGACTAGAGGCGGCGATTGGCGCAGGCTGGGTCAATGACGGCGCGGAGCTGCAAGCGTGGCTCAGTGACATCCTGACGGATGGCAGCGGGCGCAACGACTGCATCTTGCTGCACACCGCCCATAGCGGGCAGGTCCCGTTACAAGACGTGAATGCCGTCGGTCTTGCCTTTGCCGCATCAGCAGAGCGGCGTCGCGAGGCGCTTTTGCAGGGTGCGGCCTTTGCCAAGACCACGGCAGCGATCTGGACAACAGACGAAAGCGCAGTGATCTATCCCGTCGCGATTGGGGCCGCGGCAGCCACGCGCAACATCGACCCGACGCTAACCTGCGCCATGTACTTGCACGCCATGATGTCAAATCTGATCGCAGCCGCACAACGCCTGATGCCGCTTGGCCAAACCGAAGGGCAGACGATCCTTATGGCCCTCAGCCCGATCTGCGAAGAACTGGCACAGGAGACCGCGACAGCAACACTGGACGACTTATCGTCCTCGACGTTCCTGTCTGACATCGCGTCCATGCAGCATGAAACACAAGAACCAAGGATTTTTCGCACATGACCCGAATGAATGGCCCTTTGCGCGTCGGGATCGGCGGCCCCGTTGGTGCAGGCAAAACGACACTCACGGCGGCATTGGCCCGTGTTTTCCACCCCGATTTGTCCATGGGCGTGATCACCAATGACATCTATACGCAAGAGGACGCCGAAGCGCTGATGCGGATGCAGGTGCTGCCGCAGGACCGCATCATCGGCGTTGAAACAGGTGGTTGCCCACACACAGCGATCCGCGAAGACGCCTCAATCAACCTCGCCGCGATAGACGAAATGCGCACACGCCACGACGACCTTGATCTGGTGCTGATCGAAAGCGGCGGTGATAATCTGTCGGCCACCTTCAGCCCTGAGCTGGCCGACCTGACGATCTATGTCATCGACGTCGCCGCCGGTGAAGAAATACCCCGCAAGGGTGGCCCGGCGCTTACACGATCCGATCTTTTGATCATCAACAAAACTGACCTCGCACCACACGTTGGCGCCTCGCTGGAGGTTATGGACCACGATGCCACCCGCATGCGTGGCGGACGGCCCCACGTGTTCTGCAATCTGCGAAAAGCAGACGGCGTTGAGGCGGTCGCGGAATTCATCAGGGATCACGGTGCACTGGAGGCAGCGCAAAGTCGCGGGTGATGACCTGCCCCCCTTTGAGGCCGCTCATTGAGGTTGGCTCTGTTCAGTTTTTTTCGAACAGATTAATGACTGCGTTCCAGAGCGGCCGTCCCCGCTAGCTCGCGTTTTGACGCTCGATATAGGTGCGCATTTCTTCGGCTTCTTGGCGTGCGTCGCGCAAGCCGTCCATTGCGGCACGCAGTTCGGCCTCGGTTTGGGACAGTTGGTTGCTGATTTCGGCTTCGCGTTGCTGAAGATATGTAATTGCCTGATCGCGGGTTTCTTCGGCTTCGTGCAAAGATTGCGCCATGCGGTCCAACTCACCGATTTCGGATTTGGAGACACGGGTGAAGCGGTTGACCAGCCAGCTGGCAAACCAACCCAAACAGAAGGCCACAAACAGGATAATCGCGGTGGCGACGATGAATTCGGTTCTGTTCATTCTGTTGGTTCCTCTTGGGTAGCGTCTTCTGCCGCTTGTGCGGCTTCTTCTTCAATTTGCTCGAGTGCTGTCTTTTGTTCGGTGCTTTCAGGTACAATCAGAGAGAACTCAATCCGGCGGTTTGCCTCGCGGCCTTCTGCCGTTTCATTGTCCGCAATCGGGTCAGCTTCGCCGTATCCAACAGCACGAAAGCTGGCCACTGGAACGCGGCGCACGCGCAGGCCATCCAGAACGGCATTCGCGCGTTGCTGGCTTAGGCGTTGGTTGCCGCCTTCAGACCCTTGGCTGTCTGTGTACCCTGCGATCTCAATTCGAAGGTCCGCGCAGCGCTGCAAGATTTCTGTGATGTCATCGAGAATTCCGGCCCCTTCGCCTGCAATCGTTGCAGAACTGGGCTCAAACGTGATTTTACGGGCTTCGGTGACTGCCATAATGCTTGCCAAACATTCTTCCTCTGTGGGCATTGATGCAATGGGATCAAGCGCCTCGACATAGGTGACTGCAACTTCAAATTCTTCTGTTTCGCCCAGTTTATCAATGAGCAGACGGGTGATTTCGCCGCCTGCGTCCGGTATGCCGCTGTTGCCGCGCACCACGACATTCCCCGGCTCGACGGTGACGGACCCGTTGGACAATTTGGACAAGGCTTCGATGCCTGCGAGGACGCGCACGGACCAGCTGTTGGGCAATCCGTCAACAATACGGGTTGCCATTGAGATGTCCGCGGAAGCGAATTTTGCGCTCGCGAAGTTTTCGGCGGTGGAGTTCAGCAGTTCGCTGGAAACACGACCACGCAGCTGCACAAGCCCCTCGGGACTGAGCGTGGCGATGAACTGTGGCGGTCCCTCTTCACCCTCTGTTGGCGCAGCGGGCAAAACCGCCTCAAGCGCGAAAACTTCAGGCAAAGCGTTTTCAAGTTCACCAGCAATCCGATCAAAGTTGCCCTGTACCGCTCCGGCTTTCGCGACCAAAGTTACATCCGCATCCGAGATCGTGACTGTACCGCCACCCAATTCATCTAACGCAGACATAGACATCGTAACGGCGTCCGCCCAACGCGTTGTTGGCGCCCCGAGCGCAACGGTGCATCCGACACGTCCTTCAACGCCAATCGTTTGTGCAGTTGCACCAATGAGGCGCTCAGCAGCGGGCGTATCTGCGACGCAGCTGTCAAAGCGTGCGCCGTTCTCGTCAATGATAAAACGCGTCACAAAAGGTGAGACCACAGGGCGCGGTGCGGAGATATTAAGCGTGATTAGCAACTCATCCGGGCTGGAGCGACGCAAGCTGGTTTCCAACTGAGCCTTCTGTTCCGGTGAGTCAGAAATTGCCTCGACTGAAACGCGGCCAGCGCGGACTGAGATTTTTGATCGGGGCAATTGGCGCAGGGCGCGAAGCCCGAATTCAACCGCCGGTTCCCAACCCAACGGAACCTCGTAGTCCGCTGTTTCAAGGAAGTCCGCGAAATTACTGTCTTCTCCGGCCATGCCCGTAAGCGTTTCAGTCAAATCGTCTCGGTCTGATGTTGCAGGGATCAGACCGATGATGGAAATGCCGCTATCATTGCGCAAAATCTCCATCGAAAATTCTGGGGCCTGAATTCCCGCACTATCTGTAACTGTCATATTGTCGATGACGCGGCTGGCATCAACCATGCCTCCGGCAGTTGAAATCGCGCGGAAGCGCAGCGCTTCTGAGGGGGCTTCACCTTCAAGAATGACCTGCAATCCGTCCCCTAGCACCGAGGCAAACCGGTGGCCGTTTTCTTCCAAAGCAAGATCGACCGCCTGAACAGAGCGGGTTTCGACCGTCGCAACGACAACGCGCGCGGCGAACCCGCAAACGATCGCAGCAAGGCAAAACGCAGCGAGACGGACAAAAAGGGCAGACAGGCGCATTTCGGCGTCCTTCAGAGATTATTTACCTGTGCTTAGGCGGTTGTGGCGTGAGGTTCAATCAAAGGAACAACGCAACGGCGAAAAACGGCAGAGGAATGAGGCCCGCATCACGGTTGGAGCGAAAGAGCGTTAAGAGGCTGGCGCTATCATCGGCATCAAAGCTGCGTTGCTGCCATGCGAGGTGCCACCCCATCGCCCACGGACCGCCCAAAGCAACCACTAACGCCAAGACATTGGTGTTGATGCCCGCGAGGACAACGGCCAGCCCAAACAAGCAAACAGTGGCGACCATAAAGTAGCGCAACCAGACCAGCGTGGCGTCCCCAAACAGGCGGGCGGTCGATTTCACGCCAATAAGCGCGTCATCTTCGGTGTCTTGGTGCGCGTAGATCGTATCATAAAACAGCGTCCAAGCGATGCCCGCCAAATAAAGCGCGGCGGCCGGCCACCCGAGGGTGCCAGTATGGGCTGTCCATGCCAAAAGCGCGCCCCAATTAAAGGCAAGGCCGAGAAACACCTGCGGCCACCACGTAAAGCGTTTCGCGAACGGGTAGATCGCGACGGGAAGTAACGCGGCGATCCCCAACAGGATTGCGTTGGTATTGAAGGTCAGCAAAATCAGCAGCGACACAAAGGATTGCAGCGCCATCCAGCCCAGCGCCTTACGCACGCCCACCTGCCCAGACGGGATCGGACGGTTCGCGGTGCGTTCAACTTTGCCGTCAATGTCGCGATCAGTGATGTCATTCCACGTACAGCCCGCGCCGCGCATCAAAAAAGCGCCCAACGCGCAGCCGATTGCGATCCAGAGGTCAAACAAGCTCGCGCGGCCCGTGTGCAGCATCGCCAACAGCAATCCCCACCAACAGGGCAACAACAAAAGCCAAGTTCCGATGGGGCGATCCGCCCGTGAAAGGCGCAAAAACGGGCGCGTACGGACGGGCGCATAGGTATCCACCCAGTTGCCTGTCACAGCATCGGCGATTTCAACCTCTGGCGTCCGGTCTTTGTCGGTCATATGTTCACCTCTATGGCACGCATTCGATTACACGTAGACCACCCTTTGAGCCCTTCTGAAAGGGTCGCGTGCTCGCGGGAGCAAGCACATTACCTTTTCGGGGTGATGCGCTTGGACGTCGGCGCAGATGTGTTGCTGTTTAACGGGCAACACGGCGAATGGCACGCGCGTGTTATTGCGGCCACCAAGAAGGGTGGTGTGCTGGAATGTGTGGAGCAAACCAAGCCGCTGCAAATGCCCCCTGATGTCTGGTTGGTGTTTGCGCCGATAGTGAAGGACCGCACGTCGTTTATCGTGGAAAAGGCGGCTGAGCTTGGGGCGGCGAAGATCATTCCGATGCAGACCGAGTACACGCAGTCTGCCAACCGCGTTCGGCAAGATAAGTTGCAGGCCCATGCGCTGGAAGCGGCCGAACAATGCGGCGGGACATATGTGCCTGAGGTGGCAGAGCTGCAAAAATTCGCCAAGTTGTTGGACGGTTGGCCCCCCGCGCGGCGTATTCTGTTCTGTGATGAGGCGATGGTCGGCCAAGCCTTAAATTTGCCAACAGATACAGGCCCATGGGCCATATTCATTGGCCCCGAAGGTGGATTTTCCGACAAAGAACGCGACCGTTTGCGCGGTATGGATAATGCGTACCCCATTAGCCTTGGCCCGCGCATTTTGCGTGCTGACACGGCTGCGGTTGCCGCGATGACGTTATGGCAACAGACCTTGGGGGATTGGACATGATCCGCCCTGAGGTCCGCGCAGGGCTATGGCGGTGGCGTGAGGTTATTGCCGCACTTGGTTTGGCGGCACTCGGGTTGTGGTGGGGGTTTGCGTCGTTTGGAATTGTGCAATGGCTCGGCTGGACGCTTGCTGTTTTTGGTGCAGCCCTTGCGATTGCCGCAGGGCAAAAGGTGCGGTTTCGCCCGCAAAGTGACGGCGCAGGTGTGGTGACGCTGGATGAACGTCGTGTGACCTACCTTGGTCCGCTTGACGGGGGTGTCGCGGACCTCGATCTGATGGTGCAGCTTGATATCACCCCTGCCCCCGCATGGCGGATTATTAGCCGTGATGGCAATCATTTGGACATCCCAACGGATGCTTTGGGCGTTGAGGCGCTGTTTGATGTTTTTTCAACCCTCCCCGGTATTAGAACCGAGTATATGTTGTCTTTGCTGAAAACCCCGCGCACCGCGCAAATGACGATTTGGATGGCGCCAGATCACAAACCTTACACGCTCGTGCATTGACACGGCGGCAATGAGCAGCCACGTCTTAAATCCACACCTGTAAACGGAGCGCCTTTCATGTCCATTCCTCAGTCCGGCGGCGGTCCAATTGAACGCCATGAACAACTTGCTGAATTTCTAGCCAAAGGGTGCCGCCCGAAGGCCGATTGGCGCATTGGCACCGAGCATGAGAAGTTCGGCTATTGCAAAGACACCCACAAACCGCTGCCGTTTCATGGCGAACGTTCAATTGAGGCTGTTTTGTCTGGTTTGCGCGATCGTTATGGTTGGGCCCCTGTTACAGAAGGCGGCTTTCTGATTGGTCTTGAAAAGGACGGCGCGAACGTGTCGCTGGAACCGGGTGGCGCGTTGGAATTGTCTGGCGCACCTGTTGAGACGATCCACCAAACCTGTGACGAAGTGAACAGCCACCTTGCCGAGGTGAAATCCATTGCCGATGAAATCGGTGTTGGGTTTATCGGCCTTGGGGCCGCACCTGAATGGTCGCACGATGAAATGCCGTTGATGCCCAAAGGCCGCTACAAGCTGATGGATGCCTATATGGATAAGGTCGGCACGTCGGGTAAAATGATGATGCGCCGCACGTGTACGGTGCAGGTGAACCTTGATTTCGCATCCGAACCGGACATGGTTCAAAAGATGCGTGTGGCGATTGCGTTGCAGCCTGTGGCAACCGCACTGTTTGCGAATTCGCCCTTCTTTGAAGGCAAAGTGAACGGTCACAAAAGCTGGCGGGCGCGGATTTGGCGGCATCTGGATGATGCGCGCACGGGTATGTTGCCGTTCGTGTTTGAAGAAGGGTTCGGGTTCGAACGCTATGTTGAATATATGCTCGATGTGCCGATGTATTTTGTCTACCGCGATGGCAAATATGTTGATGCGCTCGGCCAATCGTTCCGTGATTTTCTGAAAGGGCAATTGCCCGCGCTGCCCGGCGAAACGCCGACGCTGTCTGATTGGGCCGACCATCTAACAACGGCCTTCCCCGAAGCGCGCCTGAAACAGTTCATTGAAATGCGTGGTGCAGATGGTGGCCCGTGGCGTCGCCTGTGTGCACTGCCTGCGTTCTGGGTTGGGTTGACCTATGACCAGACGGCGTTGGATGCGGCTTGGGATTTGTGCAAGGACTGGGACGAAGAAACCCGCAACGCGTGGCGCGTTGAGGCGTCAATTCATGGGCTTCAGGCGAAAGTGAACTGTCAATCCATGCACGACATTGCCCGCGAGTGCGTCAAGATCGCCGAAGTAGGTTTGAAGAACCGCGCGATGCCGGGTGCAGGTGGTATGGTGCCCGATGAAACCCACTTCCTGAACGCGCTGAAAGAATCCATCGAAACAGGCAAGACGCCGGCGGATGAGTTGTTGGATCAATATCACGGCGCTTGGGGTGGCGATTTGTCCAAGATCTACGATGAGTTCAGCTACTAGGACTTCTGGCCGATTTTGCTTTCAGTCCGCGCCGCCAATCGGCGGATGTTTTCGGCGTGCCGCCAGAAGATCAGCGCCGTGAGGAACGAGCATAGGATGAAGATGCTGGGGACGCCCAGCACAATTGCCCAGACCATTGTTGATACCGCCGCGACCAGCGCCGCGAGCGAGGAATAGCGAAATAGAGCCGCTGTCACCAACCACGTGAGGCACGCCGCGATGCCGACAGGCCACGCAAGTGCGTAGAGCAGGCCGAGGAACGTCGCGACGCCTTTGCCGCCTTGGAACTTTAGCCAAACCGGAAAGCAATGCCCCAGCATCACGAAAAACGCGGCGACTTGTGCTGCATCAAGCGATGCAAATTTACGGGCGAGTAAAACGACAACAGCGCCTTTACCCGCATCCAACAGCAATGTCAGAACAGCGGCCTTTTTCGACCCCGTGCGCAGAACGTTTGTCGCACCGATATTGCCGGACCCGATATCCCGCAAATTCCCCAGCCCCATAACCCGCGCGAGGATCAGACCAAAGGGGATCGAACCGATGAAATAGGCGACTGCCGCCCAAAGCAGCAGTGTTGAACCAGAGCTAACGGGATCAGGCATGGGCCAAGCTTTCTGTTTTGTTGACGCCACCGACGTATGTCGCGATCACTTTGCCCTGCAAAATGGCCTCGTCAAACGGGGTGTTTTTGGATTTCGAGAGCAGCTTGGAACGGTCGAGTTTCCAGCTTACGTCAGGGTCAAACAGAACCAGATCAGCAGGTGCGCCGACAGACAGGCGCCCACATGCCAGCCCCAAACGATTGGCGGGGTTCAGCGCAAGGGCGCGGAACAGTTGCGGCAAATCCATGTGATCCGCATGTACCAAACGCAACGCGGCGGGCAGCAGCGTTTCGAGCGCTACAGCGCCTGATGCGGCTTCTTCGAACGGCAGGCGTTTTGATTCTTCGTCTTGGGGCGTGTGCATCGAGCTGATGATGTCGATCAGGCCTGACGCGACGGCCTCAACCACGGCCAGACGGTCATCCTCAGAGCGCAGCGGCGGTTTGAGTTTGAAGAACGTGCGGTAGTCGGCGACGTCCATTTCGTTCAGCGTCAGGTGGTGGATGCCCACACCTGCGGTGATGTTCAGACCATTTGCCTTGGCGCGTTCCAGTGCAGGAAGCGCGCGTGCGGTGGTGATTTGATCAACGTGATAGGCAGCACCCGTCATTTCCAGAAGCGCGATGTCGCGGTCCAACCCCATGCGTTCTGCCATCGGCGAAACACCAGACAGCCCACGCAACGTTGCAAACTTGCCGGAGGTCACGGACCCGCCAGCAGAAAGGCCCGGTTCCTGCACATGGCCGATGACAAGGGCGCCAAGGGAATGGGCGTAGGTCAGCACGCGGGAGAAAACTTTGGTGTTGGTGACGACGCGGTCACAATCGGTGAAGGCCACAGCACCTGCGTCGATCAAGAACCCGATCTCGGTCATCTCTTTGCCATCGCGCCCTTTGGTGAGGGCCGCCATCGGCAAGACGTTTACAGCGGCGTCAATGCTGGCGCGGCGTTCAACAAATTCTAGCGTTTCAGGAGTATCAATCGCTGGGTTGGTGTCCGGGCGGGTCACGATGGTGGTGATACCACCAGCAACAGCCGCACGGCCCGCCGAGGCAAAGCTTTCTTTATGGCGCTCGCCGGGTTCAGACACCTTAACGCCGATGTCGACGATACCCGGGGCAAGGCATTTGCCGCCGCAGTTGACCACACTGTCCGGGGTTCCGTCGATTTCAGCAATCAGCCCGTCCACCACCATCAGCGATCCAATCGCGTCAGTGCCGGTTTCCGGATCAATCAGGCGGGCATTTTCAAAAAGGATGCGCATGGTGGTCTTTCAATGAGAAATAGCGCGCGCGGTCAAGTGGTGCGTGCAGGCGCCTGTTGGATTGCGGCGACAACCGCGTCGCGGTCTGCCTGATACTTAATGAGGTGTTTGTCGCCATCGGCTGTTACGATCTGGACTGCGGAAAGGAAGGGGCGGACGGTGGTGATGTTACTTAAGGCGATGTCACGGTCTCCCGGTCCCAAAAGACGTTGATCGGTCAGGTCCCAGCGCGTTTTCAGATCATCGGATGCCAAATAGAAGGCGCGCATTGCGATCGCAGCCAATCCGCCAACGCCGCCCGTCCAGACGTGCGGATTGCCGATTAGCCAGAGCACAACCATGCCCAGAACCATCGCGATTGCGGCCAGCCACGCCATTTCGCGCCAGTATGTCATCCGGTCCCCGCGAAACGAGGTGAGCACCGTTTCACCGTCCCGCAGTTTTGCCGTCGGGGTGAGAGACATCATCATGATGCGACCCAAATCATAAGGATGACGAGCAGCGCCATAATCAGCAGTGCCACCGTTGCGATACGGCCAGACATGGCGGCATCTGACGGTGTTTTCTTTGCAGGCGGGGTCAGAATGCCCTCAGCACTTTCGGTTTTAATGGGTGGAGCAAACCCATCTAACTTGCTCGGCTCCCAAAGCGCCGCGACAAGACGCGCGGCGCCGTCGGTTGTTAGTGTTACGGGCCGGTCAAGAAACGCGGAGGATCGAACAATAAAAACATGCCCTGACACTTCATCCAACTCCGCAACGTTATCCAGCGCAGCCGTGTCAATGTCGTAGGCAACCGATAGAAAGCTGCGCAATGGCATATCACCAAGTTCATCTATAATTACGTGCTGAACGTCTTCTGCTTTCAGGCCAGCGACACCGATTGCGGTTTGGAACTGGAAAATCGGGCCGTCGTCATTTGGCGGATCAAAGTGGAAAACTCTGACACAGCCGACTTCGTGCTCAGCTACAATATCGCTCATGCTGCTCCTTGCCGTGCGGTTTCGATCAACTGCCGCAAAGCAGCGCGATCTTTCGCATAATTGAGTTTTGATTTCTGCCCGTCAGCCCCGTGGTGCAGGCGGACCGCATTCCCAAAAGTATCTGTCATCGAGATGTCGCGCAGCGCGATTTCTTCGTCGCCTTGCAAGACGACCCGTTGGTTTGTGATCCATGCTGCGTATTTGCCCAAGTTGAAACGTTCTTGCATCAGTAGAAGGCAGGTAATGAACATCGGAGCGACGCCCCAGAGTGTTTCGGGAAACAGCGTAAGGATAAAAGCGGTTGGAATGATCGTGATCGCCAACATAAAAAGCGCTGTACGCTTGAACGCCCCGAGGTTGGGGACGTGGTGGTGAAGAACTTCTTCCCCTTCAGCCAGTTTCGGCGTTGATTTCACACCATCACCCCAGCGGCCTTTGCGCCCCGTTTCGCGCGTAGGTTCTGGGCCAAAAGGTCCATCGCGGCCATGCGCACGGCGACGCCCATTTCGACCTGCTCTTGGATCACGCTGCGGTTAATGTCGTCGGCAATGGTGCCGTCAATTTCAACGCCGCGGTTCATGGGGCCGGGGTGCATGACGAT
>DQCL01000083.1:0-218 GCA_003533975.1 Octadecabacter sp.
CGTCCCTTCGGGTTGCAACGCGATGTCAGCCAACGCCACCATCGCATAACGGCCTTTTGTACTTAATTTCATAGACCTTCCCCATGTCGATTAGCGCTTGGGCGTTGACGCGGACCCACGCTGCGATTAACTCAAGCTAACTGCAAAGGATCAAACGGGTCCCGCGCTAGAATTAGAATCTTTCTAAGGTGCCTGAGCGTTTTCGTCAACTATTTCGC
>DQCL01000083.1:226-633 GCA_003533975.1 Octadecabacter sp.
GGACCCGAAGGCCGCCTTGAAGGCCGCTACCACCCGCAAAAAGAAAAAGACGCACCGATCGCGATTGTCTTACATCCGCACCCGCAATTCGGCGGGACGATGAACAACAAGGTCGTCTACAACCTGCACTACGCCTTCTATCAGATGGGCTTTACAGTTTTGCGGTTCAACTTCCGTGGTGTGGGTCGCTCTCAGGGTGAATATGACCAAGGCATTGGCGAATTGTCTGATGCAGCGTCTGCATTGGATTACCTTCAGTCAATGAACAACAACTCCAAGCATTGCTGGGTTGCAGGTTTCTCGTTTGGCGCATGGATCGGCATGCAGCTTTTGATGCGCCGCCCCGAGATCACAGGTTTCATTTCCGTTTCGCCCCCCGCCAATATGTATGACTTCTCCTTCTTGGC
>DQCL01000083.1:764-1422 GCA_003533975.1 Octadecabacter sp.
ACCATCACCCACGAAGAAACCCCGGGTGCAGGCCACTTCTTTGAAGACCCACACATGGATCCGATGATTGATACGGTGCAAACCTACGTGAAACGCCGCCTGACTGAGAACACGCGCTAATGTCTGAAAGCCTGACCAAACTGGCCGCAAAACTGGCGGAAGACGTTCTTGAAATCCAAAAGGCTACCGGCGAAGATCGTTTGTTCATCGAACTTGGTCATATTGTTGGCGCGGCGTCCCAGACGCTTGAAGAAGCATACCTGACCGAGTGCCGTATCCGTTTGGCTGAACAAGGGGCGCGTAAGTTCCTTGATGCTAAGATCGCGGAACTCGCGGCAAAGGCCGAAGCGCAAGCCAAATCCGAAGGCTAGGATGCAAGATCGCATTACCGCCCAGCTCGCGTTTCTCATTGAAGCCGACAAACTCAAATCCGTAACCCGCGCCAACGTGCTGGCCGATGGGTCGCGGTTTGAAAATACGGCTGAACATTCATGGCATGTTTGCCTTTGGGCGCTGGTCTTTGCGGATCACTCAGGCGGGGCGAATATCCCCCGCGTTATCCAGATGCTCCTGCTGCATGACATCGTTGAAATCGACGCCGGCGATCATCCTGTTCACCTAGAGCATGACATGGAGGAAGTTCGCCGCCTAGAAGCCG
>DQCL01000083.1:1460-2306 GCA_003533975.1 Octadecabacter sp.
TTGTGGGAAGAATTCGAGAGCGGAAAAACCGCAGACGCCCGTTACGCCAACATGATCGACAAAGCTTCGCCCATGTTTCAGGAGCTGTCCAATCCTGTGCAAACCCAAGATGAGCACGAGATCCTGCGCGGTATATTGGAAACGGGTCGCTTCAGTGACCTCTACAACGACTGGCCCGAAATACACCAGCACGCCTCGAATCTGCTAAACAAACGCCGCCTCGCGCCACTCGAACCCTTGGCCTCACAGCTACGGTTCGTCATGGAGGCCGATCAGCTCAAGTCTGTCTTACGCGGCACCACCATTTGCGACGGCTCGCGGCGCGAAAATTCAGGCGAACATAGCTGGCACATCATGCTTTGGGCGATGACACTCCACGAACACAGCCACGCACCAGCACAGCTTGATGTGGTATTGATGATGCTGCTCTTGCACGACATTGTGGAAATCGACGCAGGCGACAACCCGCTCCACGGGGATTTTGATGCCGCCGCGGTAGAACTGGAAGAACAAGCCGCCGCTGAACGCCTCTTTGGGATGCTCCCCCCCGCACAACGCGATGCCTTTCGCGCAACTTGGGAAGAATTTGAAGCCGCAGAAACCGTCGATGCCGTCTTCGCCAAATCGCTCGACCGCGCACAGCCGCTCATCTGCAATCTTGAAACCGGCGGCGGCTCTTGGCGTGACTACAACGTCACGCGCGACCAGCTTGACGCCCGCGTCGGCCATAAAGTCAAACGCGGCGCCCCTGCCCTTTGGGACGCACTCGTACCCGACCTTGACGCTTGGTTCTCCGCAAACACCTAAAGCTCCCTTGCTTTTGTTTTCTAAGTATCCTCGCCGCAG
>DQCL01000083.1:2374-4828 GCA_003533975.1 Octadecabacter sp.
ACAAAGGATATCCCCCGATGGATAAGATCAAAGTAGAAAATCCGATCGTTGAGATGGATGGCGATGAAATGACCCGCATCATTTGGGCGTTCATCAAAGACAAGCTGATCCTGCCTTATCTAGATATTGACCTACTCTATTATGACCTCGGTATGGAAAGCCGCGATGCCACGGATGACCAGATCACCATTGATGCCGCTGAAAAGACAAAAGAAGTCGGCGTCGCGGTGAAATGCGCGACCATCACTCCGGATGAGGCCCGCGTTGAAGAATTCGGCCTCAAAAAGATGTGGAAGTCACCAAACGGCACGATCCGCAACATCCTTGGCGGTACGATTTTCCGTGAGCCGATCATCTGTTCCAACGTCCCGCGCCTTGTACCGGGATGGACCCAACCCATCGTCATAGGTCGCCACGCTTACGGCGATCAGTACAAAGCCACCGACATGAAATTCCCTGGACCAGGGAAGCTGAGCATGAAGTTCGTGGGCGAAGACGGCACCGTTATCGAAGAAGACGTTTTCGACGCGCCATCTTCCGGTGTTTACATGGGTATGTACAACCTTGACGCCAGCATCGAAGACTTCGCCCGCGCGTCGTTTGAATACGGTCTCAAGCGCAACTTCCCCGTTTATCTGTCGACCAAGAACACGATCCTGAAGCAGTATGACGGCCAGTTCATGTTAACATTCCAGCGCATCTTTGACGCTGAATACAAAGACAAATTTGACGAAGCCGGCCTCGAATACCAGCACCGCCTGATTGACGACATGGTTGCTTCTGCAATGAAATGGTCCGGCGGCTACGTCTGGGCCTGTAAAAACTACGATGGCGATGTGCAGTCCGATACGGTCGCGCAGGGCTTCGGCTCGCTTGGCTTGATGACGTCCCAGTTGATGACACCGGATGGCAAGATCGTTGAATCCGAGGCCGCCCACGGCACTGTGACGCGTCACTACCGCCAACACCAGAAAGGCGAAGCGACCTCGACCAACTCCATCGCGTCTATCTTTGCGTGGACTGGTGGCCTGCGTCACCGCGCCAAGCTGGATGACAACGCCAAGCTGACAAAGTTTGCCGAAACACTGGAAAAGGTCATTGTCGACACGGTTGAATCTGGGTTTATGACCAAAGACCTCGCTCTTTTGGTTGGTCCAAACCAATCTTGGCTCACCACTGAAGGTTTCCTTGAAAAGATCGACGAGAACCTGAACGCCGCCTTGGCTTAAACGCCAACTCTACGCACGAAAATCAAGGGCTGCCCTACGGGGTGGCCCTTATTTGCTGGACACGTCCGTGTCGGGCAAATACCCCTGACGCATGTCAGATAAAGCCCTTATCCCACCCAAAAATCGCCCCCGCCGCCACACACTGCTGGAAGACGCGCAGGGGCTTGTCACAGGCACTGGAATGGCGGCCACGGGCCTTGTCATCCTGACCCACCTTGGCTTTGTCACAGGCCAAACTGCGGGCCTTGCGCTGCTACTGTCCTACGCCACCGGCTATTCATTCGCATTTATGTTCTTTTTGGTGAACCTGCCGTTCTATTGGCTGGGCTATAAACGTATCGGACCGCGCTTTGTCGTGAAAACCGTCGTCGCCGTGGCCCTCGTTTCTGTGTTTTCAATCTGGTTCCCGACGCTGGTCAGCTTTGACACATTGAACCCGTTTTATGGCGTGGCCCTGTTTGGAGCGTTGACGGGCGCGGGTCTGTTGGCGATCTTCCGTCATGGCGCATCCCTTGGCGGGGTCGGCATCCTTGCGCTTTATATTCAGGAAAGCACCGGCTTTCGCGCGGGTGTCACGCAGCTTTTGTTTGACGCCTGCATCTTTGCGGCCGCGTTCTTTATCATTGATGCGCGTGCTGTTTTGTTTTCAATGCTGGGCGCGTTCATCGTCAACATGATCATCACGTTCAACCACCGCAAAGACTGGTACGTCGCCACATAAGGATGCGAAATATGCCAACGCATTTCATCACCCTCTTCGTCGCTGTCATTCTTGAGACAATTGGGACGACGGCACTGCAAGCAAGCCAACAGTTCACCAAACTTGGCCCATCGGTGATCGTTGTAATTGCGTATGCAGCGGCGTTCTATCTACTCGCACTGACGCTAAAATCCATGCCCGTTGGCATTATGTACGCAATTTGGTCCGGCTCTGGCATCGTGTTGATCGCCCTGATCGGTTGGATCGTTTTCCGCCAAACGCTCGATTGGCCCGCGATCCTTGGAATGGCAATGATCCTTGTCGGAATTGTCGTCATTCAGCTGTTCTCAAAAACCGCCATTCACTAAGCGCGGATAGATAACCCTAGCCTTTCGGCCTAAGGCGCGTTAAAGCCCGCGCAACGTCATTCACGGGCCCGTTTCCGCGCCCGATCTAATGCTTTCTTAAGGACATCCAATGGAACTGCGTAACATCGCTATCATCGCCCACGTTGACCACGGCAAA
>DQCL01000030.1 GCA_003533975.1 Octadecabacter sp.
TCATGCTGCGATGCAGCCCAAGTCGCAGAAGCGGTCATTCAATGATACCGACGTCAGTGGATTTCAGACCGACCTTTCGCCGCATCGTGCACGAACTAACAAAGGGCGGACGAAGCCGACCTCTGAGTTTGCACTTTCGCTAACGCAGCATTCGTCCGCATCCGCCGCAAAGACTTTGCCGCATTACTGCTAACGGCGTCAAACCTGTCATTAAGTCTTGGGCGTGAGGATGAAAACCGTCGTCTACTTTTGCGGCGCTGGGTGTGAAGCCGAAGAGCGCGGGCAAAGGTGGCTTTGGCATTTCCATCTTCGCGTATGCAACGTTTATAATCAGACCAGTCAATGAAAATGGCTTTCAATATGAGCCGGTCACGAGACCTCCGGACGGTCCAATGTTTTTTCGCACAGTCTGTTTACAGCTGCGTGTAGCAGGATTGTCAGAACCGCGAGCACAATCAGGGCCGCAAACATCAGGTCGGTTTTGGCGCGTCCATTTGCCAAAAGCATCAGATACCCCAAGCCCTTTGAGGCCCCAACCCATTCGCCGATGATCGCACCGATGGGCGCATAAACCGCGGCTAGTCGCAGGCCGGATGCAAACCCGGGTAAGGCCGCAGGCACCCGGATATGCCACATGATCCGCGCGGGGCTTGCGCCCATCACCTTGGCCAAACCGATCCAGTCGCGGTTCGTGCGCATCAGAGCGTCGAAAAATGATGACGTAACGGGGAAGTAGATGATGATTATGGTCATCGTGATCTTGGACCAAAGGCCAAAGCCCAGCCAAAGGGTCAAGATAGGTGCCAATGCAAACACCGGCACTGCTTGGCTGAAAACCAAGATGGGTCGCACCAGTGCGCGTACCGTTGGTGATGCGACCAGCCCGATGGCCGACACGAACCCAAGTGCGGCACCTAGCAGGAGACCGATGAGCACTTCGGCCATCGTGACAACCGCGTGCTCCGCCAAAAGCGCACGGCTTTCCCAGATTGTTTGGGCGACCAGTGCAGGGGGGGGCAGGATGAAACGGGCGACACCTGTGGTCCAGATCACCGTTTGCCAAAGCACCAACACCAGACAGGTCGCCGCTATGCCTGCCCGCCAACCGGTCATTTTGCGACCGCGAAGCCAGCCCAGGACGCGTCAAAGAACGCGCGCTCCAAATGTACTGCCTGTGTGAACGTCTCAGTAACGTCCATGCGGGCCGCAGCGTCGAGCGTACCCCACGTCGCATCAAGTTGATCGCGTAAATAGGCGACGACCTGCGCAAATCCATCGCCGGAATGCAGAGTTATCCATTCTCCCAACCAAAACGGCAGATCATCTGCGCGGCCTTCAAACGGGGTAGCCCAATCAAGATAAATCCATTCGGCAACCACGAGAACCGACAGCATAATCTCATAGCGCCCCGAGCGACGGGCTTGATCCATCAGCTGTTGGAACGCGATCGTCTCGGGTGCTGCGGGCGCGGTCGGCGGAACCTCGAGCGCTTGTAAAGATCGCAGGAAATAGGTGTTTTCCGAGCCACAGATCAAACCCAGAAATTGCGCGCCCGGCACGGCATCGGCCAATGTGGGCGCATGGCCCACGGCGGATGCCAAAAGCCGCACAAACCCTTCGATAAACTGGTAGTCCTGTTGCAAGTATCCCGCCATCTTGTCACGGTTTAGGGTCCCATCGGCCAAGGCATTGGTAAACGGATGATGCGTCGCGGCGTACCAGTCCTGGGCGACAAGCGATTGCAGATGTTGTGTGGCACTCATATCGGTCTCCGAAGTTGATCAAACAGATCTGTCTGGGTGCGCAGCACATCTGGTGCGTGGATGTCGCGCGGGATGGGGGTGAATGGGGCGGCAACCTCGACAAGTCCTGATGGCGTCATGATCAGAATTTTCTGGCCCAATCTCGCGGCCTCGTTCGGGTCATGGGTGACCAGCAACACTGTGCGGCCCGTCAACAGGTCTGCCGTCAGTTCCTGCATCTGCGCACGGGTCAGCGCGTCAAGCGCTGAAAACGGTTCATCCAGCAACACAATCGCGCGGTCCTCCATCAAGGTGCGGGCCAATGCCACCCGTTGACGTTGGCCACCAGACAGAGCGGGGGGCAATTTGTCTGCATGATCCGTCAAACCCACTTGCGCCAGCGTGTCGCGGGCGCGGTCTTTGTCCGGACGCTTCCCCCGCACGCGCGCGCCAAGCATGACATTGTCCAACACGCTGAGCCACGGCATCAGCAAATCTTGCTGCGCCATCATCGCGACGCGACCGGTATCGCTGAGGACCCCGTCAAAAGTAACGCCCTCGGCCAGACCTGCAAAGAGGCGCAGCACCGTGGATTTGCCCACACCACTCGCCCCCAAAAGGCAGGTCCAGCTGTGCGGTGTCAGGGTCAAGTCCAGCTGCGAAAAGATCGGCGTGCCGTCGATTGCCGCCGATCCTGTCATGCGCAAGGGCTGGTTCACGGATCAAGCCCCATGTCCCAAAACCCCACCTCTAGCTGTGTCGCCATCGCGAATCGCGCTTGAAGACTGGCCCAACGAGGGCTGGTCGTTGCGCCGTCGCCAATGCGCCGGGCAACTGCCCCATCAATCAGCATGCCCACATCATGGCAGACCTGCTGGTACTCGACGCTGGCATAGGTGTTGATCCATTCGGCGTAGGTGTCCGACGTTTTGGTGGCGGCCAAATGGGTGCCGATTTCACCGTATCCCATGACACAGGGGGCCAAGGCGGCCAGTAAATCCAACAGATCGCCGGAATGGCCTGCATCCAGTACATAGCGAGTGTAGGCCAGATTTTCTTGCCGCTCCAGCGTTGCAAACAGCGTTGCCTCATCAATCCCAGCCTCAGCACAGGTTTTGATATGCAGGGCGAGTTCCTCGTTGATCAACCCGTTCACCGTACCAGCGGCCAAGCGCATTTCCGCGACCGTATCCGCCTTGGTTATCGCCAAAGCCCAAGCGCGAGAAAAGTGGATCAGAAAGACGTAATCCTGTTTGAGGTAATGCAGGAAGGCGGCGTGCGGCAGCGTGCCGTCGCCCAAGCCATGCACAAACGCGTGACGGGTATAGGCGAGCCAGACGGGGGTGTTATCCCGCCAAGCCGCGAAGGTATTACCGTAGGTCATTCTGCCCCCAAATCGACCGCAAGGGCCGAGACTGGGCGCGTGCCGTCGACAAGACCACTCTCGGCCAGAAACGCTTCGAACCTTGTATATCGTCCTTCATCCAGCGCTTCGGGGCGCAAGGCAAAGCGGGGCAGCGTGTCGACCCAAGCCTTGGCGTTCAGTTCGTCGTCCAGTTCAGGCGCGTAGCCTTTGAAAAGCTCCCAAGATGCTTGCGGGTTATTGACGATGTATTGCGTCGCCAGTTCTGTCGCACGCAGGAAACGGCGGACCTGACCCACATCCATCCGGTCGGGGTTCGCCACATAGATCAATTCATCATAGGTCGGCACACCCTCTTCCTCGACGTAAAAACAGCGGCCCTCAACGCCCTCGATCTCCATCTGGTTCAGCTCAAAATTGCGGTAGGCCCCGATGACCGCATCAACCTGACCCGACATCAACGACGGGCTGAGCGAGAAGTTCACATTGACCATCTCAACATCATCCAGTGTGACACCATGGCGACCCAACATCGCGCTCAAAACGGCCTCTTCGACGCCCGCCACGGAAAAGCCGATCGTGCCGCCCTTGAGCTGGCTGATCTCCTGAATGGGGCCGTCTTTGAGAACCAAAAGGCAGTTGAGCGGCGTGGCCACTAACGTACCCACCCGGATAAGGGGCAAACCTTCGGCCACGTGCAAATGCTGGCTGGGTTGATAGCTGATGGCAATGTCGCCTCGGCCAGCCGCCACCAGTTTAGGCGGGGCGGACGGATCGGCAGGGGCGATGATCTCGACTTCAAGCCCTTGATCGGCGAAATAGCCCAGCTCTTCGGCCACGATGATTGGCCCGTGATCGGGGTTGATAAACCAGTCCAATAGCAAGGTCATCTTGTCTTGCGCCAAGGCTGGTGTAGCGATCAATATTGCCGCTGCTGTGATGAGGTATTTCATATGGGTCTCCTTACCTTCCGAGAGCGAGAAGTTTGATCTCGCCCTGCCAGTGTTGTGAAAGCCGTTGCGCCGCCTGCCAGGCACGCAGGCCCGACCGACAGGCCAGAACGGCACGTTGGTTCTCGTGTGGTGTAGGGCCATGTGGTCCAAAGTCGGACACGACATGGCGTTTTGCCCGTGGCAGGTCAGGCCCCTGTTCTCCTGTCGCGCGCAGGTCGATCAGAAAATCAGATGCGGCGATGTCGCGCGGAGCGATAAAGGCGGGGTTGGGCGCAGGGTCAGCCGCCGTGTCAAAGCGGAACCCGCCAAACCGCAGCGCCCGCGCGTCATAGGTCACAAGCTGTCCCAAGCTTTGCCTATCACCCGTCAGGATCGCCATCGCCATTTGTGCCTGAAGGCTGCCGATCACACCGACACTTGGCCCCAACACACCATCGGTGTCACAAGACCCAAGCTGGTCCGGCAGATCCGGAAAAACCGCACGCAGCCCCGGTTTGCCACCACAAAAGCCACCCACATAGCCGTCGCTGCCCACCACGCTGGCGCTAAGCAGGGTTTGGCCTGTTCCAAGGCAATGATCGGACGCCATGTAGCTGACCGCGAAACTGTCTGCACAATCCAAGATCAGTGTCATGCCCTCGCAAAGGGCTGCAATGTTAGCTGGGTCGACGCGCTGGTGAACAGGTTCAATGGTCGTGTCAGGGTTCAATGCGGTCATCGCACTCGCGATCACATCGACCTTTGGCAAGCCAATATCAGCCTCGCGAAACAGCGTTTGGCGGTGCAGGTTGGACAGGCTTATGACATCTGCATCCGCAATTCGGATTTGCCCGACACCCGCGCCCACGAGGTATTGCATCACAGGCGCGGCCAGACCGCCGCCACCGATGACAAGGACAGACGCTCTTGCAAACTGATCCTGCGCGGCACTTCCCAGCACCGCAGTTTGGCGGGCGTAGCGGCTCATCCGCAGACCTTTAGCCATTCCCTGACGCGACTCTCTGGATCATCGTGCAGCGTGATGTCCGTAACTGCCGAGACAACATCCGCCCCCGCATCAAACGCCCCCAGTGCGCGGTCCGTGCTCATCCCGCCAATGGCGACAAGTGGGATATCGCCCACGAGGTCTTTCCACACGCAGATTTTCTCAATGCCCTGCTGATGCCATTTCATCTTTTTCAGGATCGTCGGATAGATCGGGCCAAGTGCGATGTAATCAGGGTTCAACGCCAGTGCGCGGGCAAGTTCGGCCTTGTCATGGGTCGAAATCCCAAGCTTGAGACCCGCCGCACGGATCGCGTCAATGTCCGCGTCGTCAATGTCCTCCTGGCCCAGATGGACCCAGTCACAGCCCAAATCAATCGCTAGCTGCCAATGGTCATTGACCACCAGAAGTGCGCCATGGGCACCGCACAAATCGCGGCCTTCGGTCAGTTGAGCGCGCAGCGCGTCTTGCGGCTGGTCTTTGATGCGCAGTTGCACAAGCTTGACCCCCAAAGGCAACATGCGCCGCAGCCACGCCACATCATCAAAAATCGGGTAAAAGCGGGGCAGTGTCATAGGATCGCCTTTCCAAATACGGGCGTTGACGGGGCCGCCATATCGCGGGCATCCATGGGATCGGCACCGGCGGCCAGCGCGCCTGCTTCTACCGCTAGAGAAAATGCGCGTGCCATCACCACGGGGTCGCCCGCCTTTGCAACGGCAGTGTTCAATAGGACCGCGTCATAGCCCATCTCCATCGCTTGGGCCGCGTGCGACGGCAGGCCCAGACCTGCATCAACGACCAAAGGAATGCCCGGGAAATGCGCACGCAAGCTGCGCAAACCATAAATGTTATTCAGGCCCAACCCCGTGCCAATGGGCGCACCCCACGGCATCAAGACTTTGCAGCCGACCTCAACCAGCCGTTCGCAG
>DQCL01000206.1 GCA_003533975.1 Octadecabacter sp.
ACCTATGAGCGGCTTTGCCGGGAACACGACGCCCTGTTAGATCGCGCACTGGTCGGGATCATGGATCACCTGAACCGCCTGTCCGGTCGTTTCTAAAATGGGCGGATTTAGAGGGGTGAAGGTGGCAGGAAATAGGGGCGCAGGAAGAAAGCCAGAGTCAGCAGCGTGGGCAGGACGTTGGCAGAGGCCAAGGGCTGGGGCGGCGATTGGAGTGATCCGAATACAGCGTCAATCCACAATATCGACCAGCCCTTCCAATTCATCCAGCTCATCGGTGACGTCGGCAACGTCGAGGACTCGAACGATGTCCTGGGCAAACCCGGGAAAGTGCTCGGTGAATCCAAACCCACGGCGATCCGAGCCGATGAACAACAGCGTTCCAACGACGGCCCCAACATTTACGCGTACGTGACATGTCAACGTGTCGGACCTGATGCGGCCCCAACCCGCACAGGTCACCCAATGCTCTGGGATGCCGCGCGGATCCCCCGCCTCGGGAACAAAAATGTAGGTACCGGTGTTTCGTTTTCCGTTTGGGCCAACGGCTCTGGATTCATGGCTTTGGTAGTCAACGCCGCCAAAAACCCGTGTGCCCGTGGCGATTTTAAGGTTCAGATGGTTGGCCATGCGGTCAATTCCATCAACATTTTCATACACGCTAAGGTTAGTAGGCGAGTAACGCGAATACAGGTCCGGGATCAGGTCCGGGTTCATGTCCAGCCGGAATTGTCGCCAAGAGCTATCATCGCTCCACAACCCGCAGGTGCGGTAGTATCGCTCACCCATGCGAAGAACGATACCATCTGGTGCCAACGGTTCGGTATCGAGGCAGTAGGCGCTCTCACCTGCCAGCAGGTCTTTCGCGGTGAAAACCACATAAAAAGAAAGGAGGAAGAAAGGTAGAAATATCACCTTGACGCCAAGTCGCGTCTGCTGTTCTCTGGGTTGAAATCTATTTGGAGGCATCGATGGCATACGTCCTTTCTCAGCCACAGGTTGATTCGCTCACTTTACTCGCGGATGATGGCGACTATGCGACAATGTATGCCGAAATCTACGCAATTACTGCAAGTCCGGATGCAAATACTGCAAGTCCGGATGCAAATGGCTGCACTGCCGATACCAGTGTTCGCGAGTGGTTTCGCGCTGCGAGTGACGCCAACGCCGGGACCGGAGCGGCGTCGGACCTGATCAGAGGGTATACAGCGGCGCAGGTCTCGCTCAGGACTGGCCAGACGGTTAATCCCGCACATATGCAGGAAGCATCGAATGCTCTTGCTGAGCGGATATTCACTGAATACATTCAGAACGGAGAGCTTCCAACATTATGTGAAATTGCGACTGAGGATGCCTCTGCAATTATCAGCTCTCTCAATTCAAACGGATATGCTGTGGACGAAACGGCATGGTCCGGGAATTTGTTGTTTGTCGGTTTGGGTGATGCGGGTCCGCTGAATACAAACCTTCTGAGTGATCCGAGCAGCACATATGATTTGTTCACTTCTGCGGCTGCATTGCAAGCAGCGGGCTTGGGAAATCTTGTGGCTGCTACCTGGGATTCTTTTTGGGCAACTCTTTCTTTGCCGGTGGCGTCAGCCGCCGACGCTGCGCAGAGCATAGATCAATACCTATCGACTGCTTATGGCGGCGTTTCACCAACTTCAATTGGATTGTTCGGTGTTGGCAGTACGTACGTTGATCAGCAAGGGGATCACGATGGGTTAATCGATCCCGGTGCTGGGTCGAACGATGATTTTGTGCACGCCGGAGAGGGCAATGATTCGATTATTGGCACCTATGGTGTTGATTTGATCGACGGGGGCTCTGGTAACGATGGTATCAGTTTCGAACGGGATTCAGTAACAACTGACAACGTCTCGTTGACTCTCGACATGGTGCAGGAGGGTACAAACGGGGTTGCATATTCCGGGTATGTGACATGGGGCGGGAACTTAGGCAACACGAAACTTTTTAACGTCGAGAACGTTTTCTTAGGCGTAAACGATGATACTCTTCGCCTTTTGGGGCCAAGCTATCTTACGGAAGTCGACGGTGGGGAGAACAAGGAGAACGGAGATACGATTGATGCGTCAACGTCGCCATACGAGTCGGTTGTCATAAATTTGGAAGCTGGAGAGGTTACAGTCGATGGCGATTTCTTCAATGCCCTGAACTTCGAAAATGTCATCGGGTCAAATTCCGGAGATACAATTACTGGAACCGATGAAAAAAACCTGATCGAAAGCCGCGACGGCGACGACGAAATCGACGGTGGGGCGGGGGAGGACGAAATCGACGGCGGTGCTGGAGCAGATACGATAGAGGGCGGCGCGGGTGAAGACATTCTTCACGGTGGCAGTGGCGACGACACTATAACGGATAGCCTTGGTGATGAGACGTCCAGTGGGCCGTCAGAGGGCGCGACGATCTTCGCGGGTTCCGGGAATGACACGGTCACTTTGGATACTGTTGGGGCTGTGGCATATGGCGGCACAGGGAACGACACACTTGATGCCCGCAATTCTGACGAGGACGCCGGTGTTATTTTCAACGGGGGTTCCGGCAGCGACATACTTTACGGCAACGGTAGCAGCATCCTGACCGGAGGTTCTGACGCCGATATTTTCCACATCCAGAAAGGAGATGTGATTACTGACGCCGAAGGTCACGATGAGCTTTGGTTTGAAGGACAGCGCATCTTCTCGGCGGATGGGTCGGACATAATGATCGGAATGGAGGTCGGCGAGTCTGGCAACCCTATTCTGGTCACCAACTTCACCGCCGGAGACCCGGACGTTGCAACTGCGCCACTAGCGCTCGCCTTTGTTGTCAATGGGCTGGCCAGCGACTTTGACGGGACATTCCAAGGCGTATCTTACACGGTCTATGGGTACGTCAATGCGACGAAGAGCGAAGACTACCCTGACCGGGCTTTTGACAAGTCAAAGGCTGACTTCGTTCTGACGGATTTTCGCCTGGGTGATTTCGGCATCATGCCCAACGGATTTATTGACCCAAATTCGACAGGTGATTGGGCCATTATTGCCAATACTTACGACATATATGGCCGCCTTGTTCACGATGGTGTCGATTATGGTCTGGGTTCGTCGAGCTGGACTCATGGGCCTTCCCGCCAACTCTCCGAAGAAGAACTGACCGCGGAAGCCCTGTTTGAAGAATTGACCGAACGTTCCGAAACCGAAGAAAAACAAGAAGGAACGGATGGCGACGACAATTTTGTGGGCGGTGGAGACAACGTCAATTTCACCAATGTTCACTACGCAAGCGGTTCAGGCAATGATGATATCCAAACCGGAGGTGGCGATGATTTGCTGATATCCGGATTGGGCGATGACGTCAGTAGTGGAGGCGCAGGCGATGATTTCCTGTTGGGTGAAGGCGGGAACGATGAGCTGATTGGTGGCGACGGTGATGACGTTATCTACGGAGATAGCTTCACATACGAAAGCCAGTCTGGAACTGCGGGACAAACGGGCGCAGACGGTGCGGATGACATCGACGGAGGTGCAGGCCGTGACATTGTGTTCGGTGGTGGTGCTGGCGATGTGATTTCGGGAGGCGCGGATCAGGACATCCTGCACGGGGAAGAAGGTGACGATACGCTGACTGGCGGAACCGGGGATGATGCCCTGTTCGGTGGAACCGGCGCAGACAATCTTGGTGGCGGTGACGGCAACGACACGATTGAGGGTGGTTCAGGTGATGACACCGGCACAGGGGGAATTGGCACCGACGTTCTGAAGGGCAACAGTGGCAACGATACCTTGGCTGGCGGCGCAGGTTCCGACAATCTGTTTGGCGGTGACGGCAACGATGTTTTGAACGGCGATGCTGGTGCAGATACGATTATTGGCAATTCTGGCAACGATACGATTTCAGGCGGAACCGGGGACGATATTTTGGAAGGCGGCGTCGGAGACGATACCTACACATATGCTGCGGGTGACGGGAACGATACAATCTTCGATACCGGGCCTTATGCCTATCAGGACACTGACAAGATTGTATTCTCGGACATCGCTTCGACCGAAGTTACGCTTATTAAAAGTGCTGACGATCTGCTGATCGGACTTGCGGATGGCGGTACGATTACGCTGAAGGACCAGTTCAAAACCGGCAACGCAGAGATTGAGATCGCCGAGTTTTCAGATGGTGTAACACGCGATATCACAGCCTTCGCGCTTGGCCAGCTTGGCACAGATGGCGACGATACAATCAATGGTAGTTATAGAGATGAAGAACTGTTCGGTTTTTCCGGTAACGACGAGCTGAACGGATTCAGCGGCCACGACCGTCTCGATGGTGGTGCGGGAAATGATATTCTTGATGGTGGTTTGAGAGACGACACGCTCATTGGTGGTGCGGGAAACGACACGCTGACTGACGCGTCTGGCGACAACGCGCTCTATGGCGAAGACGGCGACGATAGGATAGAAGGTGGCAGTGGTGATGATTTCCATGATGGAGGTGATGGCGACGACTATATCCTCGGAAGTTCGGGAATTGACAGCTTCTACGGTGGTCAGGGCATCGACACCATTGATTTCACTTATTCCACTAACGACGTATTCATCGATCTCTCTAGTTCAACCGCCACGTTTACGAGCGGTCTAATCGAAGTTGTTTCAGATTTTGAGCACATTTTGTCTGGAAGTGGCGACAATAACCTTGTTGGTTCCGACGCGGCAAACAAACTTGATAGTGGATCAGGAAATGACACGCTTTCCGGAAACTCTGGCAATGACACTCTTATAGGTGGAGTTGGGGACGATTTCCTAACAGGAAACAGCGGTCGAGACACTTTCAATTTCCAGACTGGTGACGGACAGGACACAATTGCGGACTTCGAAATCGGAGATACGATTGTCATCAATGGGGAAAAGGTCTCAGGTGCTTCAACTCTCCCCACAGGCGTTTCCACTGCAGTTGGCACAGAGGGCTTGGAGCTCCACTATAACACCGGAGATCATGTCACCCTGCTTGGAATGGATTATGCGGCGTGGGTCGCTGCATCAACAGAGATCGTCGACGGGACATCCGGCGCTGACATCATTGATGGGGCTTTTGTGGATGCGGATGGCGACGTAGTCAACAACAGCGGACAGCAGATCAATGCTTTGAATGGCGATGATCAGGTTGTAGCCGGTACAGGCAACGACTCGATTGATGGCGGCAATGGCCATGACACGCTGTATGGTGCCGGTGGCAACGATACGCTGCTCGGAGGTATCGGCGCGGACTCAATCTATGGAGGTGTTGGTTTAGATTCGATTGATGGCGGCGATGGCAAGGATACGATTCACGGTGGCAAAGGTAACGACACTGTCTGGGGCGGAATAAGCAAGGATAGCATCTACCTTGAAGGTGGTAATGATATTTTCCACGACGACACACAGTCCGGCGTAAATGGCGATGATTATGTCGATGGTGGTGATGGCCATGACACGCTGTATGGTG
>DQCL01000039.1 GCA_003533975.1 Octadecabacter sp.
CCAGTCAGACCGGACGCATACGATTGAGGTTTTGTCATGACGCCTAAAAAAGCCCGTCTACGCCCTCCAACCGTCCCGGGCTGATAGGAGACGATACCGGGCAACCCCGTTAGCCACCTCTACCAGCCCTAGAACACGTCTCACGGCAGGTTTGCGCTCTGCGCCGTGTACGCAGTTCAGCCAATAATGCCTTGTCCCGAGACCCCAAGCCACAGTTGACCTGTTGGTAGTGTACAATGAATCAAACGGCAAAAATCACTGAATGACCCGTGCCCCCCTTCACCAACCGAGGTGACCATAGGTGTGGTCAACGTGTGTGGTAAGTGTGTGTGGTTTAAGCGATCGGCACTCTCATAACCGCTTGGTTTTGAACGATTAATGTCACCACTGAGTTGGTGGCGGAGACGAAGTCCGCCTGTGGTGAGTTGCAGACGATGGTAGATGCTGGCGTGGAGTGCACTTTTAGCACTACTTTCAAGGCATTACCTATTAAATCCCTTGCATTCGAATTCAACTCGATGCAATTAGTAGAAGAATTTTTGGTGGTAAGGATGGTGGTAAGAAGTGCCCAAGCAAGCTAAAGAACTCAAGGCACTTCAGGTAAAGAGACTGACCCAACTTGGCCGCCACGCCGTCGGTGGGACCCCACCAGGTCTGAGCTTGAATATCACAGAAACCGGAGCCAAGTCATGGATATTTCGGGTCACTATTGGAGCCAGCCGTCGACATATAGGTCTTGGATCATATCCGGAAGTTTCTCTCGCAGAAGCTCGTGAGAAGGCTCTAAATATGAAACGAGAGATCAGAGATGGCACTGACCCAGTTGCAGAACGGCAAGCAGCGAGAGCAGCGCTCGCTGTCGAGCAAAAGCATCGCACCACCTTCGAGGAAGCTTTCAATAGCTTCTATGAGGCGAAGGTGCAGGGCGAGCTCAAGAACATCAAGCACATCAAGCAGTGGCGTTCGACTCTCACCACCTATGCTTTCCCAGTGATCGGAGAGAAGGCTGTCGCGTCAATCACAGTTGAAGATGTTTTGGCTGTCATTCGCCCCATTTGGATGACAAAAAACGAGACCGCCTCGCGAGTAAGACAGCGCATTGAGGCCGTTTTGGACTGGTCCAAGGTGATGGGCCAGCGCGAAGGAGAAAACCCGGCTCTCTGGAAGGGTAATTTGGCGAAGCTCCTTCCGTCGCCCAACAAGGTGCAGAAGGAGAACCGGTATCCTGCCGTTGACCTGGGCGAGATCGCCAATTGGTTCCGCATATTGCGCACCAGAGACGGCATGGCAGCCCGTGCTCTGGAGTTCCTGACTCTTACTGCGTCACGATCGGGAGAGGTGCGTGGCGCGCTCTGGGACGAAATGAACCTAGCGAATGGTATCTGGACCATCCCGGCGCACAGAATGAAAGCCGGGCGCGAGCACCGTGTGCCGCTCCCCTCTGCTGCGGTCGAATTGATCACAAAACAGCCACGTCTGATTGAGTGTCCCTACGTCTTCCCGTCACCTAAGAATGGCCAGATGTCTGACATGACGATCTCGGCGGTGATGCGGCGCATCCAAGCTGCTGAGGAAAAGGAGGGTCGCCGCGGTTTCTTAGACTCCCGCTCACGACGCCCAGCGGTGCCCCACGGACTACGATCCAGCTTTCGTGACTGGGCAGCTGAGCGCACCAACTACCCTCGCGATATGGCGGAAATGGCATTGGCCCATAATGTGGGCAGCGAGGTTGAGCGTGCATATAGACGCAGCGACATGGTCGAGAAGCGACGACTGATGATGGAGGACTGGGCTACTTTTGTTGAGGGCGCCCCTGAAGCAGAGCCGTGATTTTTCTCTTCACGTCAACACAAAATGATCTTCAAAGGGACAGGTGTCGTCCGCGTTGGATACATCTTAGCACGCNNCCAGTTTTGCCGGACCACTTCACTCCCAACGGGCTCAAAATATGCATCATAATTTTTAAAAATATTCTCAAGCGACATCTTTAACGAGCGCCATCAAATCCGAATAACTGGTTACGACATCATATTTCACCTGATCTTCGTTGATACGTCGGCCAATCTCGTCAAAGAATTTTCGTGCGCATTTGATCTTGGTTTGCTCCAGTTCTCTCATCTTCATCGAGGGCTGGTCAGATTTCGTTTCCGCGACAAAATAGAGATGCTTGATGCCCCCCCCTTTGAACGCGATCGCCCAGTCCGGATTATAATCGCCCACCGGTGTAGGAATCAGGAAGCCGCGGGGCAGCTTTGAATAAACGATCACCTCGGTGCTGGTGTCGAGGTCCTTGACAAATTCACGCTCAACTTTGGAGTCCACGATCGCGTAGTCATAAACGTGGTTTTTCAGCTTTTCGGTCGCTTTCTTGAAGTCACTGCCGGTTTCTCCTGCCGCAAACAGCTCTGAATCAAATCGATCTTCCAGCGCGTCATAGGTCAGCTTCTCGATAATCGCAGTGGCTTTCTGCTCTTGGATCATATGCGAGGCATCAGCGATGAATTGTTCAGGGTTCTTTGCGAATTCACCAAATTTTGCCACCTGAATACCTCCGAGAACCTCCCCCACGGTTTTCCGGGTCAGATCTGTGTTGTCAGCAATCGCACCGATCAAATCGTAGGACACCCGTGACCGCGCGCTGGTTCCACTTTCTGTGCGCAACTTGCCCTGAATAAAGGCGTCGCCTGCGCGCAGGCTTTCGTCGCTTACATCGTCAGACAAACTGCCTTCAGTCACCAAGTATTGGAGCGGTGCCACTTGCAAATCCCGTTCCAGTCGGTCGATGCAGCTTTTCACCAGCGCCGCGCTGTCGAAATCGACCTGATAAACCGCCTTGCGATTGATGCGCCGCCATAACTCCTGAAATTCCTTGCGATCAAAATTGCTGTTCAGCCTGTTTTTCTTCGGCGCGCGACCATCGCTTAGCATGTCGTTTAGGGCGGCACTGTTAAATACCGTATCAATCAAAGCGAAGGCTGCATCTCTATGGGCTTCAAAACCCTCGGGCAGATCAACCAGTTCTCCGGACTTTCGGGCCTCATGGTAGGCTTCCGTGATGTGGCCATCGTCATCCACGTAGTCGTTCTTGATAAGGAACCGTTCAAGCTTTTTCGCAAGCGGCTTGTCCAGCACCAGCTCCAGATCGCCTGTCTTTAGGGTCTTGTCCTCGAAGTAGTCGGCGTCCGCCAGTTGAGGCCGGGCAGACAGGTTTTCGGCAATTTCCTTTTGCAGCCCTGTCACGAACCCTTTGTAGCTCTCGGATGCGATAACGGTAAGCACGTTGATGTCATGAACTGTGGCTGGGTGGTCCATCCTTTCGCCGTTCAGGTTAACTGCAATCCGTAGACCGCGCCCGACTTCCTGGCGCCGTGAAATAGTGTTCTGGCTTTCATTGTGCTTGAGCATGCACATCACGAAGACATTGGGGTTATCCCATCCCTCACGCAGGGCGGAGTGGGAAAAGAGAAACCGTGTGGGCTCATCAAAGGATAGCAGGCGCTCTTTGTCCTTCAGGATGAGGTCATAGTCACTGGGTTCGGTCGATTGTCCGGCCAATTCTCCCCGCGCAGCCGCTTTCGGGTCCGTCATTCGCCCTTTCTTGTCGATAGAAAAGTAGCCGCGGTGGGTTTTCCCAACATCGATCCCTTCAATGTGTTTGCGATATTCGACATTCTCCAACGGCAAATCACTCAACAAATCGGCGACCGCCTGCGCGTATTCTTCCTCGAACACACGGGCGTATTCCCCTTTGTCGTCATCCTGTTCGTAGTCTCGATACTTCACGACCTCGTCGATAAAGAAGAGTGACAGAACTTTGACACCACGCGCAAACAACACCTGCTCGCGCTCGAGGTGTGCGGTAATCGTTTCGCGGATCTGAATCCGGCGGATATCACGCTCCGTCACGTCGCCTGATGCCTCGCCGGCATGCAGGACGTCACCGTTGGTAAAGTGAACCGTATCGTCGCGCGCGTCGATATTGCTGACCGTAAAGCCGCGATAGACTTCCAGCCCTTTGGACATATCCAAGAGATTGCGCCCCTGTTCCAGCTTGCGTGCTACGCGTTTTATGCCGGATTTGGCTTTTACCTCGATATCAACGAATGCCACGGGGGCCGAACTGGACGTGTCGATCCGGTGAAGGAAGAGATAGGGATTGGTGCCGCTTAATCCCTTCGTCTCTACGCCATGCACACGTATCTTCTTGACCAGCTTTTGACTAAACGCATCCACAGCGTCCAAACGATGCACCTTGTTGTGAACAGTGCGATGGGTCGCGGAATAGCGTAGAATGAACAATGGGTTGAACTTCGGAAGTGCCTTCTGCGTTGCCGGCCCCTCCATTTTCTGCGGCTCATCCAAGATCAAGATGGGCCGGTTCTTGGCAATCACGTCAATCGGTTTGCGCGATTGAAAATCGTCCAACTCATCATAGATCCGTCGGTTATCGGCGCCGGACGCGTTGAACGCCTGCACATTGATGACCATCACGTTGATGCCCGAGTCCGAAGAAAAGCTCTCCAGCTCGTGCAACCGCTTGGAATTGTAGACGAACGAACGGACTTTCTTGCCGTATTCCTGCTGAAAATGCTCGGCGGTCATCTCGATTGACTTTGCCACCCCTTCACGGATCGCCACACTGGGCACCATGATGATGAATTTCGACCAGCCGTAACGCTTGTGCAGCTCGAACATCGTCTTGATGTAGACATAGGTTTTACCCGTGCCGGTCTCCATCTCGACATCCAGATTGATCCGCGCACCGGGTTTATAGCTGGCAGGCTTTTTCTTGCCTTTGTCATCCGCGAAATGGGTCAGGCTGTCTGAAACCGGCAGCATCGCAAGCCGTTGAACCTTTGTGATGTTGTCCAGCAATCCATCTTCGGTTAGTTTGATCGCCCCGTTGCCAAAGCCCTCAATCTCCATCTGGGATTGGGCTGCGGCCCCGGGATCAACGGTGTATTTCAGTGGATCCTGACGAGGCTGGCCTGTAAAGCAATCGACTACGGCCTCTACGGCCTGCGTCTGGTAGAGCTGCGACTTAAACTTGATCTTCATGGCAGTCTCTTTCTTAAACCCAGCGTTTCTCTCTTAGTTTCTCTCTTAGAATGTTCGCGTTTCATTCGCGTGCCTTCCATTCCGGCGCCGCTTTCGACCCGGCGTTAAAGATCCGCCCCGCTGCACGTAACTTGGTGAGAATATTGCCTATTTTACTTTTTTTCTGCGTATTATCTAGTGCATCGCTCAGCTTGTTCCAAAGAAGCTCATCAATTTCCTTTCTTGATGCACTGCCGAACTTACTTAGATATTGAAGCACCAGGTCCGCATAATGCTGATCGTCAAAGGCACGGGTCTTGATGTATTCCGCCTGCTTGGATGAGGCCGCAGCGACCGCAGCCGACACCCGGAACCGTGGTTTGCGGCCCTCAACCAGCCCCTTGCGTTTAAGCGCCTGTATAGCACTATACGGCACTTCAAGCCCCTTCTGCACGCGGTCCAGCGCCAACACGTCAACCAGTTGCAAACCGCCATTTTCCATCAGCACGCGGGTATAGGCGGGATCAACAACCCCGCCATAGATCGTCATCTCGACTGCATCATCCGACACTTCGTAATCCGGCATCGGCAGATAGCGCCTGCGCTGCGTCTCATACATCTGCTGGATCCCGTATCCCATCTGGTCGATCATATTCAGCTCGACCATCGCCTGCACCAGATAGGGGTTGCGATAGCCACGGGGTGACTTGTCACCGCGCACATAATCTTCGGGCGCGCCCTCAAAAAACCGGCCTGCGTTCTCGAACACCAGCCGGTCTGGCTTCTCGGTGACGATAACCCGTTGGTTCAGGCGGTAATCCTGATGGGCGATGCAGTTGTGAAGGGCCTCCAACACAACCTTCTGGTCGTATTTCGATACCTCATGCGGCAACAGCTCATCATCGGGCAACAGGCGCAGTTGGATGTTGCGGATGCGTTGATATAGCTGTGATGTCGCCAACAGAAACGGCGGGCCGAAATGCTCATAGGCATTTTCCTGCCCCACCAGCTTCCATGTGATCTGTGCGGGATGCGGCGACAACAGATAGGCGCGCTCCGCGCGACCCAATAACAGCAAGGCCGCGCGGGTGACCTGACCGCGTTGGGTTACCTTGGCGCGGTCCAGCAAGGTGGCCACGGACCAGCTGCGCACTTCTTCGGGGGAAATACGGTTCTGGTGTTTCAGGGCAAAATCGCTGCGTGCGCGCTCAACGGCCACCGGGTCCAGGTCATCCAACGTCGCCCCTTCGACCAGTTGCGCGCTCCAATCTGTTTGCAACGTCTGGGCGCGTATTTCGTCCAGCTTAGCAAGGTTCAGTGGCGACAGGCTCTCGCCGGAACGTGCATAGTAATGCCCTTGCCATGCAATCGGGATACCGCGTGGGGCGGGCGGAATTTCCATCATCACAATGCGTTTTCCGTCGATCTCCAACTCATGGATTTGACGGAATGTCGTCGCCGGGTCTGCCCCTTCCGCAATCTGTTGCTTCAGGCTTTGCAGCCGACCCGGCTCAGGACGGTAGGTCGTGCCGACAACCGTTCTGCTGGCATCACTCACACCAAAGACCAGCCAACCACCATCGGCGTCCTTCAAATTCGCTTCGTTGGACAGGGCCGAGAAATACTTGCCGATTGTGCTGGTCGAATAGCTGTCAGTCGCCTCCTTGAATTCGACCACCTCGTTTTCCCAGGTGTCGATCAATTCGGTCAGCTTGAGGCGCAGCGCGTCGGGGGTCATCAGATTGCTTTTACGTCGGTGTCGGGTGAGAGGGACTTGAAAATCTGCTTCACGTTGATCTTGGTGGCGTCATCCTTAAAGCCTGTATCCTTAAACACCACGCGCATGGGGGCGCGAGCGGCGAGGTCTTTGACCAGTGTTTCGTCCACGCCGTTGTCAAAACAGGCGGCAAGGGCGGTGCCGGCGACAAAGAACACGGTTTTGTTGTGGATCGTCTCGCGGGTGATGGGCAGGGTCAGGTCAACGCCCCAGTCCAGCAACACCTGAAACAACAGGTCTTCGGGCGTGCGGTCGGGTTTGATGTTGTCCACGCGGGCCAGCAGGTCGGCCTGCGTGGTGGCATCGGGGGTGTAATAGACATCGGCCATGTTGGAGCTGTCGATTTTCAGCACGCGAAAGCCGACGTCCTTGTTCCAGTCGGGGTGGGTCTCCCCTTCGAGGATTTTTGCGCCTGCGCGGCGGATGCGTTCTTTCGTAATTTCTGAAACAAATAGCGGGAATCCATGTTCTTGACAGAACTTCGCGGCCACCTTCGAACTTAGGCCCGTTTCGTCTAGCTTTTCGGGAATCTGGACTTGTATGAATGAACGACGACCGCCGTCGATCGCATTCTGCTGAACTACAGCTTGTGCGGTTGAGCCTGAACCAGCAAAAAAGTCCAACACTATGCCCGCCCGATCCTCAAACGTGATCAATTCAACTAATTTCCTGACCAATTCAGATGGCTTGGCAAAAGGAAAAACTTGAGTGTTTCCCAGAATGTCAAGAATTTCGTTCGTTCCATGCTGACCATAAACTCCATCAATGATCGAAAAAAACTTCGACGCTCTCGTTTCACCATCAGGAGCTTTTAGATACTGTTTCGATGAAAGTGACCACGCCCCATCCTTCAGCTTCTGGAAATATACTTCACCTGCGGAAACCGCTTGCTCCATACGGTCCTTGCTCCACCTCCACTGACGTTTGGGCCATACTTCGGAGCCATCCGGAGCCGTCACCGAAAACCTTAAATTGGGTCGATCTTCAAAGCTCTTCATCGCTTCAAGAGGATGTGTCCGAAATGGTCCTTTCTCTTCAAAATGCTCGTCTTGAATCTTATAGTATCTCTCAATTTGGGCATCTGTCAGTGGAACATAGAGATTCGCAACTGCCCCGATATCGCGAGCATACATCAAGACATATTCATGGATGGAAACGAGGTGCTTCTCCTTAGCTCCCCCGCCGTATCGCTTTTTCCAAATTATATTGTCTATGAAATTTTCAGCGCCGAAAACGTCGTCACATATTTTCCGAAGGTTGTGAGTTTCATTATCATCTATGCTGATCATTATAATGCCGTCAGCTTGCATTAGATTTTTAGCGAGGCCAATTCTTGAGCGCATCATTGAAAGCCAGTCCGAATGCATACGGCCATTCGCCTGTGTATTCGCAACCAGCCTGTTCCCTGCCTCGTCCTTCTGGTTCGACCGCTCCAGAAACTCCGCCGAGCTTTCGGAAAAATCATCGTCATACACAAAATCATTCCCCGTATTATACGGCGGGTCGATATAGATCATCTTGACCTTGCCCAGATAGGTCTCTTGCAGCAGCTTGAGCGCCTCAAGGTTGTCGCCCTCGATGAACAGGTTCTGCGTGGTGTCAAAATCCACGCTCTCCTCGCGCACGGGGCGCAGGGTTTTGGCAATTGGTGCATTGGCGGTGATCAGCGCCTGCCGCTTGCCCGGCCAGTCCAGGTGATAGCGTTCCTGCGGCCCCTCCACGATGCTGTCCGACAATTCCTGTCGCAGCTGGTCAAAATCCACCTTCAGCGTCGGCGCACCATCCTCGCCCGCTGCTTCGGTCACGCAGCCGGGGAACAGGGCGCGGATCTTGGCGATGTTATCCTGGGTCAGGTCGGGGCTGTGCATTTTCAGCTTTTCAATCTCGTCTGTCATGGTGTCCCCTTATCGCCCCTGTTCGGGGTCTTCATATGCTCAAATTCCGCCTGCGCCTCGGCCAGTTGGCCATGCAGCGTCACTTTGATATTAAACTGGTTTTCTCGCTTCAGCTTTGATTGAAGCTGCGCAATCTCACGCTCTTT
This sequence comes from Octadecabacter sp., assembly GCA_003533975.1. Taxonomy (GTDB): domain Bacteria; phylum Pseudomonadota; class Alphaproteobacteria; order Rhodobacterales; family Rhodobacteraceae; genus Octadecabacter. The sequence goes on from DQCL01000039.1 coordinate 8,856, forward strand.
TGCCTTGATTTTCGCGCCACGCGCAAGGCGGGCTTCCACACCTTCGCCCGCGACAGGGGAGAAAGGCATCAAAGGCGATAACATTCCCTCGTAAAGCGCGCCTAGCGTCACCGCCACTGGGAGAGGGCTGCGCGGTGTCTCACGCCCAGCCCAAGCCCCGCGCATGTGGTCCGACACCACCCATTTCCCCGTGGCTGCATCCGACGGGCGTTTGAACGCGGCGGCGGCTTGTATCCGCTCCCCCGCCAGCAGTTCAAACATCACAGGGAAGGGAATGGCGCGATCAATGGCGCGCAAGATGTCGTCGTGCAGGCTGTCACCCTTAAGCGTCAGGCGGAACACCTGAATTTCCGGCACAGCGGAGGTGGCTGGCAGGTTCAACGTTTCAGGTGCCAGCTTGTGCGCCCAGATGATCTGATTCACCTCGCGCACAAAGCGTTCGCGCAGGGCCGTGCTGACCTTGGCCTCGTCATATATTCGGGTTTTCGGGATCACCCGTTTCAGCGCCGTCTGGGGTGGGTATTGATAGAGAGCAGTCATTCGGCACGCACTACGATGAAGGCAATCAGTTCAAAATCCTCAAGCCCCGCAATCGTTTGCGTCAGCGCGGTGGTGTGCCCGCCCGAGAACAAGCTGTCGATGTCGCGTTCTTCCTTCACCTCGATCATCGACCGGATCGCGTCATTTAGCAGGTCGGAATAGGCGCCCATGTTGCGCCCGTCCTGCGTTTCGGCATTGAAGGCTGCGCAAAGTTCGCGAAACGGATTAGTATTTCCCTTGCAGCCCGTGCGGATCAGGTCGAGCAACCGTTTGACCTGTGTTTGGTCCGCCACGATCTGTCCGTCCTCGCCGATGTAGATGAGGTAATAGGGATGCAGGCGGTTTTGCTGGCCAACGTTAACACTGTCATGGATGTTGCGCAGCGCAAAGATTACCCCAGGCACAAGCCCGCGTTGCGGATCGGCAGGAACAACGGTGTGCAGCCCGTGCGGCATTCGCGGCAGGTCATCGTGGGTTTTCAGGTAGTTCAGCAGGTCCATCCGGAAGTCGTTCAGCCCCAGATCGGTAATCGAAATGCCGGTTTTGACGTCCTCCAGCTCGATCACCTCATCCTGAAGCCGCTGAAGCTGATCCTTGCGATAGGCGACGTCCGAGCTTTTGGAAGTCAGCACGTTGTCTTCACCGGTGCCCGCCATATCGACGATGTGCATCCGATTTTCGACCCGCTCCTTGAGGTTGATGTATTCATCTAGACTGATGTCGGGCCAGTAGTTTGACAGCTGGATCTGCGTGTTAGGCGAGCCGATCCTGTCAATCCGGCCGAACCGCTGGACAATGCGCACCGGGTTCCAGTGAATGTCATAATTTATGAGGTAGTCGCAGTCCTGAAGGTTCTGCCCTTCCGAAATGCAATCGGTGCCGATGAGAATGTCCAGCTCTGCCGGATCGTCGGGCATGATCTTATCCTTCTCCTTTGCGCGCGGCGCAAAGAGGGTCAGGACAGATTGGAAGTCATACGTTTTCTTTAGGGTCGTTCTGGGGCCACCCGAGCCGGTGACAATTCCAGTATGGATGTTCTGGGCTTCGGCGAAATGTGGAGCAAGTTGGGCGAAAAGGTAGTTGGCTGTATCCGCAAAGGCTGTGAAAACGACGACTTTACGGTTACCATCATTCAACGGCTTGGCCATCTTACCTTCGATTTCGGCGATCAGGTGCTGAAGCTTAGCGTCATCTGAGGGCTTTACGCGCTCCATTTCTCCGATCAAACCGTCGATAATGGTCTTGTCGGCAGCCAGTTCGTGTTTCCACGCTTTGATATCCATGTCCGCCAGACCAATCTTGATCTTCTTGCCAACAGAGAAGTCTGCGAAATCGTCGTCTTCCTCGGCGGCGTTTTCGAAGTCGACATCCAAATCATTGACCAGTCCGTCACCTCCAGAAGCTTCAAATCGATTTATAGCCTCCAAAGTCCGTCCGATATTTCCGGAAAGGGCACCAAGGGTCTTGCGGAAAGCGTAGACCGAACTTTCCAGGCGTTTGAGCAAGTTGGTCGTCATCAAAGCCTGCAGACTTTTCTCGCGGTCTGCCTGCTTCAGCGTGCCTTTGCCACCTTCGGTTTTCGTATCGTAAAGGTCTTCATATTTCTTCAACCTGCTGGGCTGAATGTAGTTGACCGGCGCATAGACAGCCATCTTAAGCGCGCTTAGCTGCGCAAAAATGTCGTTGAACCCGATCACATCCGGTCGATGGGTGATGGGTAGGTGGTGAGACAGAGGTTTTAGCCGCGTCGGAAAAGTTCCAATGTCAGCGGTATCGTAAAAGGTCTCAATGTGTTTGCGAGAACGAGCGATTGTTACGGCGTCCAACAGTTCAAAGAAGTCGAAATCGAGCGCCCGGAGGATCGACGCCGGCGTTCGTTGCTCCGGAGCCAAATCTGACCACACATTGAATGCCGCCTGAGCGCGGCGGAAAATCTCCTCTACGCTCGTCTTGGTCTTGAGGTTCTTGCTGAGCGCGTCTGAATGCCCTTCATAGGCCAAGGCTAACTGGTTTCTCAGGTCTGTAAAACGGTTATTCACTGGGGTGGCCGACAGCATCAGAACTTTGGTTTTCACTCCTGCCTTGATGACTTGTTCCATCAGCCGCTGATAACGGGTTTCCCTATCTTTATAGACATCGTTGTTCCGGAAGTTGTGGGATTCATCGATGACAACAAGATCGTAGTTCCCCCAATTCACACGATCAAGGCGCATCCCAAAGGACTCGCCAGACGTCCGTGACAAGTCGGTGTGAGACAGGACATCATAGCGAAACCGGTCCTTCGCAAAAATGTTGGTGGTCAGGTTCGCATTGTAGTTCCGCCAGTTGTCCGCGAGCTTCTTGGGGCACAGGACAAGCACGTCCTTGTTGCGTAGCTCGTAATATTTGACGACCGCAAGGGCAGTAAAAGTTTTACCAAGCCCTACACTGTCCGCAAGAATGCAGCCATTGTAGGTCTCAAGCTTGTTGATGATACCAACAGCGGCGTCTCGTTGGTAGTTGAAGAGCTTATTCCAGACCAAGCTTTCCTGATATCCGGTGCGGTCTTTCGGCAGGACGTCCTCATCGATCTCGTTCAGAAAGTCGCTGAACAAGTTGAAGAGGATCATGAAGTAGACCCGTTCGGCGGGGTTTTCCTGATAAACTGCTTCGATATGCTCAAGCACTTCGTCCGTGACGTCCTTGACCTTCTCTTCGTCGCCCCAGATCTGATCAAAAAGGCTGAGATATGTCTGCGCGAACTGCGGCTCATCCATCACTTGGGTATAGTTAGAAATCGCATCACCTTGCTGATACCCGAGGTCCACAGCCGTGAATCCGGACAAGGGCATATAGGCAACCCCGTTCTCCTGTCTGTCCACATGAGCAAACTGTTGCATTGGTGCAGGTGTCGAATTGGACTTGAAGTTAGCCTTGCGGCGAATCCAGCTTGCGCACTCTCTCGCGACGGCGCGTTGGGTCATTTGATTGCGAAGCTGAATTTCAAATTCACTGCCAGACAAGGCACTGGATGCCCCCGCTTTCGGGATAAAGAATTCGCGTTTTTCTTTCTTGATTTTATCGATCGCACCACTGGGCAGAAATGACGGGGACGTGAAAATGAACTCGAATTCAGCCAGCTTTTCCAATTCTGTCTTCAAGACTTCAAAGGCATAGATCGAAAAGCACCCTGCAGCCACACGCAACTTGGCCCCCTGGGAGAGCTCTTGCTTCAAGTCGTCGCCAAGAAGAGTGGTCTTGTTATCGATGATCCGCAAGTTCAAGCCTCTCCAACAGATTTTTTTGCTTTCACACACCTTATCGTGAGGACCTGAATGTGCAACGACTACAAGAGGTCATGTGACGTGCTCCCCTGAAAAGCCCGCGTTTTGAAGTTAGCCTGTTCTCCAAACGAGGAGACAGAAGATGCGGAAACGGTTTTTCCGCGAAGAACAGATCATTGGCAAGCTTCGAGGCTATGGGAGGTTCCAAACGCCCGGTCATGGCGGCGCCAAAACCCATCCCCATCACATATCTGCATAAACTCTAGGACTTCTACTTCCCCATGAGCCCACCCGATGGCTCCCATCGGGTTGTGTAGCCATTCCTTGCCGAGGGTTCCTCTCTAGCTATATGCGTATGTAGCTGTTTGTGTATGTGGCTATCTGGGGGAGAGGGTGTGGATGGCTATCCGATCCCCCTTTGGAATTCTCTTGTGTTGCTTTGGCCTGCGACTTCCTTGAGGTTTTTATATTCAACCAGTCGGGCGCGACGCTTCATCCTTCCCAAGGGAATGCGTTTGAGGATTGCTTTTGGGCACTCAACATAATCGGCGTGATGAAGCCGTTGGATGCTATGATGGTTGGACGGTCGGCGAATGCCCTGCATGAATGGCATTCCAGGTGCCACCAGGAACGAAGAGCCTCTTTTCGCCGCGTTAGCCACGACGTTCATGCTTGGGAGCCCGCCAGCATGCACCAGCGGGATCGATATCATTTTCATTTTCATTTGCATTTAGCGCTCAGAAACTAACTTCTTCCACAAAGTCAGTTGCTATGCGCAGCAAGGCCGCAGACGGAGCCCCAGTCAGCACAGTTAGGTAGCCCGTGATACTGGCATCATGGATGCGCTATCATTTTGCCACCCTCAAACAAATTCGAAATGCGAAAGCCCGGGAGTAACATTTTCGGCGGCGACGTTTTCAGATTCAAACAGATCGATCAGCACAATTTACGGATCAAGCTGAACCAGTGACGGAAGTGTGGTGATTGATATCTGTGTTACGCTGCCAACACCGTCTTGACGTGTTCGTGGAGCATCCCCAACATGAATTTGGCCTTGCTCAGATCCTCTTTTTCACGCTCCCGCTTCCGCTTGGCCAAGCTCGAGATTGATGCATCTACTTTGCCAGCATACGAAACATAGATAACGCCGTTCAAGCGGCACCACTCACCTTCGGCATATTCGCCCGAAAAGTATGAATCTGTTGAAATAGTCGCGCAACAATCAGCGACAGCCTTGATTGGTTCGAACCCCATTGTTTCCAGCACTTCGAAAGCTTTTACCTTTGCTTCCATCCACCGGCCATAGGCGATGAGAAAATGAGAAAGTTCACTCATGTTCCACACGGCGTCTTCATCTTCGCAGAACTCGTTGGCGAGATACATCGGCACTTCGACGCCATTATCACTGAGATTTCCTGCAAAGCTGTCAAGGCAGTCATGACCGTCAGGAAGGGCCATAAAGCCACTGAAGTTGATAGCGCGCTGTTTTGTGTTAGTATCAGTCATGTTGTGATCCTTGGATTTGGTTTCAGGGTTTTCAGTTACGGGATGCGATGTGGTGCGGTCGCCAAACTCAGCCACGTCGCATTTCTCGTTTGGTGGATTGTGTTTTTTCACGTTTGCTCCTTTCTGTTGATGACGCCTAGACGTCCGTCACTTTCCACTGCGGGAAAGATCTGCGGACCTGCTTATCAAGCTGGTCCAGCATCTTGTTGAGCTTCACGGCCTCGCTCATTGCCATTGCTCGGTCTGTCGTATCTGAGTTTTCCAGTTCGGAAAGGCGCGCTACGATCTCCTGCCGTTTGTAGCTATTGACAGATGTCGCTAGCAGCAGCGCAACGTCTTGCAATATGCTGATCGTCACCTCAGCACGGCCAAGTGCTCCCTTAGCCTCTCCGAACATATCACCCTCGCCGTGGCATTCCCGATCAATCACGAATGCCTCCGGGTCGCGCTCATCTTCAAAGGCTGGCAATTCAAAACCAGCGAGCGAGGAATAATTGATGAGTTCATCAATTTCATTGTTGTGCTGTGCCCATTCGGAAAATGGAGTGCGGAAAAGACCAGCAGCAGCATCTCCGCCCTTATGTCGTTCGTCCTTCGCCTTTTCTTTTTGACGTTCACGATACGCTTTCTGCTTTTCCGCAGGAGTAAGTGCCATGAGTAGGCTCCTCAATTGCTATTTCACAGGTAACGGTAACTATATAGCAAGTTACCGTTACCTGTGTCAACAACTCTCTGCGTCGTTCATCAAAGCTCCGGGGCGGACGCTTCCAACCTTGTCCAAAATGCGCAATCCTGTGCCCGCTCAATGTTTTTCAAAGATGCAACTTCAGGCTTGTCGGGGGCTTACTGGCGGCGTTGGCTAATAAAAACGATAGGTGACAGAACAGTAGGCAGACATGCTTCGTCTATCTGCCTGGGCCGCCTACCCTTGGGCGTGTCGGACTGCCCTCATCGGGACATTCAGCCATTCCTTGTCCTAGGGCAGAAACGACCATAGCGGAGGCTGCATCATGTGTTATGGCCACTTCTGCTATGAAGTATTCTCCTTTATTGGGTCAGAAACTTGGACAAGGATAACTCACACTAACAAGCCTGCGACAAACTTGGTGCAGCTCAGTTGTGCCTACGAGGAGCCAAAGAGGGCGCGCAGGTGCTTGTCAAAGGCATTCCGCGCGGTCCTAATTTGTTGGTCAACTAGGAGTTCTTGTAGCGCAGGCTTCATCATAAAGTGTTTGTTGAGCCTGCCTGCTGAGCGCAGGACGCTCGCATCTGTCGGGGCAATATCCGAGGCCATAAATAAAAGCTCGACGCAGTGTTCCTCACGGGTCGGATTTTGACCAAGTTCCGCCATATCCTCGATTGCCGCAACTAAATCATCCTGGGATCGTGACACCATCCAAGTGGCGATTTTGTGATCTTCAAGAGACACTGACTGCAGATTGGTTGTGCGATCTAATAGGTGACGAACACGTCTTTCCAAGGCGGCAGATATTGCTTTGTGGAGGTCAGAGCCGCGATCAAGAAGTTCGTGTATCCATTCTCGCATCAGGATTTGTTGCGCCTTGTTTTTAAGGGTGCTGTTTCCCACCAAGGCAGCGCAGCCAATCGCCGGTCCAAGGACAAGTGCGCCGGCAGGCCCAATCATAACGAGCCCCAGCCATCCTCCTGCTTTCGCACCCACGAAACTGAGAGTTCCACGGGACGCCCCATCCAGCAGCAACCAGGAAGGTAGATCGCGTGCTGGGATTTTGCCCTGCATGACCTCGACGCCGCCCCTAAGGAGGCCTAACGAGAGCGCGAGTTCCATGATGTCCGGATCTGCCAAGTCTACGGCATGATTGAGCGCTTCAGCCAACTGTTGCTCAATGGTGCTAATATCGAAACCGGGAAGTGTGGTGACCATGTCCGCCCAGTCTTTCCCACTCTTCGCGGCCTTCTCAGCAAGTTCTTTGTTGGCGATGACGGGGATGTCTGGATATTTTTCAAAGTGTTCCACCAGGTTTGATAGCTCTGAACCACACTTCACCTGGACGGGGCTGCCATCGACAATGAGATCAAGTCCGGGTGTGTTACTTGCCTCGGCGAGGCTCACGTCATGTCCCTCGGCGACAAGCTGATCCAGCACCAGTTGTTCTGCAGTGTATCCCCTCAGAGAGTATCCTGCGCCTTTAAGCAAGAAGGTCTGAGATGAAGCTGCGAAACTAAGCGGGTCGCTAAGATCTGCGGAGCGTGAAAAGTCGGCGGCCTTCAGAACGTTTTCGTCGAGGGCAGTTGCGTGCCACAACATCTCTCCTGCAGTCAGAGATGCCACGAGACCAGCACCGGTTATATCATGATTTCTGGGCATTTGATGCCACGGCGATGGCGGCAAACCAGCAGGAGGTGGTATGGCAGACAAGAGACGCCCAGAAAGAAATGATAACCGCCCTCTAAGCGCATGCCGGTCCTTTTTGCTCAGGTGGCCAAATGCAGCAGACGGCTCCCGGTCCAAACTGCGCATGTCCATCAGAAAAACTTCTATGCCACTCTCGAGGCTCTTGCTTCTCGGAAGCGCTAGCAGAACGCAAATTCGGGCCGCGACCTGGCTGCGGACAACGCTAGATCCTTTGCCGACTGCAAGCCATCCCAAAGCGCCGACCCCTGCAATAACTGTCAACGGGTTTGTCAGTGTTGCAAGCAGCGATACCAGGGCCGGACCGCCCACCATAGGGACCCAAGCGCTAAGCTGAGCAGCCAGAATGTAGGGCAAAAAACCAGTGTTCCCAACGATTGCGGCAAACGCGACCCAGCCGCCCCCGGTAGCTATAGCTTTCTGAGCCGCACCATGAGCTTTGTGTAGCGCTTCCGCGATCTCTGGATCAGCCTGCACTGCCGCCGTGAACACCAAACCCTCGTTCGCAAGCATATTCAAAAGCTCTTTTCGGACCAAGTCTGGAAAGGACAATGGATCTCTGCGAGCAATTAGCTGTCGCCCAGCATTCCAAATGTCGGCGGCTCTTTTTCCGGTGATGGCAGATGGGCCTTCGCCTGCAATCGCCGTTTCAGCTTTCTTGCTTTGCGTCAGAACTGAAGGCGTCAATCGTTCTGATGCTCGGACTGCCAGGGCTGTAGCGGCTCTACGGGCGGATCTGGAAGACAACGGAACTGTGGTGGGCACCACAAGTGCGTCGGCCAACCGAACCCATAGCCTGTGCCGCAAAATAGCATCCGTCTCTGGTGAATCTATCAATCGCTGCTTGGCTGCGTCCATGCCCTTGGCAGTGACGTTGTCAATGATCTTCATCCGTTTGCCGACGTCTTCCAATGCTCCTTTCGCCAGAGACACTGCGCCAATCTCTTCCAGAATAACAAGAAATGAACAGATCTCTTCTCGGTCAAGTGACCCGAGACCGGAGAGTATAGACGTTGCGGTGATCGAATTTGCGGGAACGGCTGTTTGTTTCATGGGCCGAGGATGAAGAATGCTTTTTACTTTAGCAAGACGCTGAGATTCGCCAGGAAGAACTTTACCTAGGTGAAATCTCTTGAAATTACTGGGCAGGACGACTGAAGTCTTGGCCAAAGATCGAGCCAGACTTGAATTTTCAATTCAAGCGGAACACCCGTTCAACAAAGCACATGCTGACAACCCATTATCGAGACCCAAGAATGTCACTTCCAAGTTCAACTACGTTATCGCCGTTTGATCCGACGCGACCAGTCCGCGAACTGGCTTTTATTGAGACCCAAGTTGGCCTCAATCAAGTGCGTTTCCAGAACCGCCGGGTGCTCACACCAACGCTCGACCTCAAGGGGTATCGTTTCAAAGCAGTCATCGACTTTGTGGTCGTCCGGGTTTTCACCAACAGAACTCAGTTCCAGTGGGTCCAACAAGAGCTTCGCACTGTTCTTCCGCGTGACAGCTGGATTACGCCCATAAACCCGGGTGGAGGAACAGAGGCCCACGAGTTCGACGTTAAGATCCAGGAGCCAGGCTCAACGGCACTTGTGGCAGCTGCAATCGCGGCTGTTGGCGCTCGACGGGGTGAACGCAAAAAACCGCAACTCCGGGAAATAGAATTTAGCCTGGATGTCTACAGTCGCGACGGCGCAGATGATAAACGTGAGCAAATGGTAGGGCTGCTGCAAAGGACTTACTATGCGGAGACGAAGCGCTGGGTGAATGAGTTGGATATGCCTCGTTCGACCGCAGCATTCACAGCTCATTCCGATAGCGTTCTTGAAACCGCCTATTTGCCGCCTGAGATGGGAGAGGCGCGTGACCCCTCGCTCACAGTGCGGCCTGAACCGGAAGAGTTTTGCAGCCCGTTTCTTGAAGGCACAATGTATCTGGGAGAAAGGGGCACGAGCGGAATGGTGCGCATCCAGAACAAAGAAAGGGATCAGCAAAACCCATCCAAAGGCACATACAAAAAACTGTCACCGGACCAGAAAAGAGCACGCATCGAGGTCACGCTCAAAGGCCACGATCTGGAGGAGCTTGGGCTGCGTGAATTGCCTGATCTGGAAAGTTTTAAATACGCGAAGCTACAGAGGCAGTTCTTTCAGTTCATGTTGCCTACGTTCGCAGATCCAAACTATGTAGAAAATTCAGTTCTCGGCGCAGCTACGAGCCTGGAAGAAAAGAAGCGTGCCGAAGTCTTCCTAAAATCAGGCCTGCTTGCACTTATGAGGCGAGACGAAGTCTGGGGCAAATACAAGGAATCAGTGAGGCCGGAAATTAAGAAGGTTTTTCGGCGCAAAGGATGGCCTATCGCGAGAAACCGGATTGGTCGTGGCTCGACGTCTACTATGGTTGCCTATGAAGCTTTGAATAAGCACATCGCCACCGCATTTCGGCACCTTGGTGAGCGGGAGCGGAGAGCGTGGCTTGAAAAGTAAGATATACGCGATCTCTCAGTCGTTCGGGCTCAAGCTTAAGGGGGAACGAATAGTAAGTGGTCGCTTACTAAGTAATTAGGTGTTGATCGCATGGAGAAATGACGGACCCTCTGAAAATAAGGCATTGTGGATCCTGGGATAGATAAACTCACGACCTCAAAAAGTAGAAAAAAGTTGCTCTTTTCCTGTCGTGGGCCACTTGCCTTGGGCAACCTTGGAATCTAAGTGAGGACAGTCAACCTCATCAAGCAGAAAACGGGTCGTAAAGCGATAAGATGCGTCAGGCTAGCTGGGGCTCTTGCTGGATGCATCGAACAGCTAAGGTGACACTTTGAGCACGAAAGACGAAGCCTGCTCCCAGCGCGCCCTCAGCGCCTCTAGGGCCATCAAGCCGGCGGTCGGCTAAGGTCACTCAAGTGATCCAAAATTCGATCCAGTTCTGTGACTGACGAAATACGAATACGGATCAAATCAGTGTGCTTTAGTTCAGGCATCGTCTTCAGTGTCGAATGGCGCCCATAAAGTGGCTCACCGGTCTTGTCCGTCGATGAATATAGCGCCAACGCCGGTGGCAATTTTATGTTTAAGTCAGTTTTCTGGACCAAGTTTAGGACGTGTTCGTGAGCGATCCACAGGTTCGCCGGTGTGTTTGCTCCTTTTTCAAACATCAGTGCCATTGTATCACCGGATGAGTTCCGGAGCAGGTATCTCGCGGCGAGTTCCCCTTGCTGGCCTGCAGGATGCTCTATGGCGCATTCGTTGAAGTGCTGCGAGGAATGCCGCTACGCGATAATGTTGTTCATTGGTTCCGCTTCCTGGGGGCATTCTCTTCAAGGCCAGCATAGACCATATTCCTTTGAGTGGCACACCAGCTTGCCGACTGTTCTCTAATCCCCCTCTGGTTTTTGCGGGGGATAGGCCAGAGTGTGATTGCCTTGGCATTGTGAGTCGGCAGACGCCACGACCGCAACCTGGTGAAGGCCAGGAGGACCGGGGTGCCCAGTAGGAGATGAATGGGTCGGCGCGGAAGGACAGATAGGCTCCTCTGGACGATCCGAAATACGGCTTTGAGCTCGTATCCCATCCTTGTGACCTATGCTGCCCATTGCTCCGTGCGCTCATCGCTAAGCGCTCAGATCTTCGTGGCAAGCGATCTGGTAGAACCTTGCGCGTGCCCTACGCTGTTGGACGTATCTGTGGCGTCATCCGTGGGTCGTTCATGTGCCTTTTCCCAAATGGTCTTGCTTATCGGGCCTTAAGCACCTCCTGAATTTTTCGAAGCCTCGATCTCAACAGGTGTGGAGGTTTCAAAAAACCTTGTTTCATTGAGGTTGTCGCTGTGAAAGGTTTACAGTAAGCGCTGCTTTGGCCCCACC
>DQCL01000160.1 GCA_003533975.1 Octadecabacter sp.
TCTTGGCGGCGCTATGCGCTCCAGGCACAGGCGCAGGGCGGTCGTGTCGCCCTCCAGGGCCAGATCAATGGCTTTCTGGGTCAGGGACTCGCCTTGTCCCTCCAAGAGCACCTCAACGGCCCGAGTGGCCACGTGACGGGCCCCCATGGGTCTGCCGGGGTTGCCTTTCGTGAAAGTGCCGTCTGGTTTTCGACCTTTAACCGTTGTTGAACCGTATTTACGGTTGGTCTTGCCAGTCATCCCGTTCGCTCCTGCCCATCCCATCACAGCAAAAAGGTATCATAATACCTCATCACAAGCAATTCTCGGATACGGTCAGAACCTATAAACCTATAACTGGTCAAGGTCCGCTCAGCATGGAACATCGGACATCCGACAAAAACGGTCAGATGACCGTCTTGAGCCCGAAGAAGCCGTTGGGTTCGGGCGCAGCATCCGTCATTAAGGGCGGAAACAGGGCTTTCGCCGCTCTGACCTCGAGTATCTGAAACGTTCAACCACCAGCCTTTGGTAGTCTTGGCTGCACTCTCTGGTTTTGAGCTGAAGCAGATTCTTTTTCCGCACCCGGAACATCATCAACCTAAGCGCGGTAATAGGGTCTGGGGCCCGTCGGAAAGATGCTCAGCATGGGTTTCGACGGACCCCGGGTTGCATCGGTCAGGCGATATTCTCAACTAGAAGAAAGCTCATATCCGCACCTACGCGGCGTAGTTCATGAACGTCTGCCAATGTTGGGTCATTACGCCAAGCTCGTGCGGCATCGCTGGTGGGAAACGACAGAATGAGAACGGGACGGGCCGTTTCAGGCTGTCCCTCCAGCTGCTCTGGTTTCGTGGCAGGCACGACAACCGCGCCGCCATGTTTTGCCAGTGCCTTCGCGGCGACGGTTTTGTATTCGCTCATCTTGTCAGCGTTTTTCAGAGCGTTGACATAGCCGATGACGTATTGGGTCATTTTCTACTTTCCTTGCAGTGTTTGTGAATATCCGTAGATAGATCAGGTGGTTCCCGGCTTGTTTCCCGGGATAAAGATATACTTTGCACTGTCGCCAATCCAAGAACGCGGGTGGCGACAGCTTTGCTGACTTATGTGGTCAGGCGCTGTGCATTCCGAGAGCCATTTATCGGGTTCTGGGATGTTGGTTTTTGCCGAGCGAAGAGCCAAACTAGACAGGACGTGGCAAGCATTTGCACCAGGATAACCAAGGCAAACACGGTGCTTTGACCTGACAATGCAGCCTCTCCGACGTTGATGGCGGCGGAGTAAAGCGGGATAGATGTGAGTGCCAATGCGATGATCAGGCCGAGCAGCTGCCAACTGCCGCGGTATATCCACCAACAGAAGACACCAAAAAGCGTCTCAAGGCCGAGCGCCACAAGAGGCACGTTTGAGTACAGGCCGGTTCCGTACTTTTCAGTGCCCAAGAAGGGCACAATGACGATGTCCCGGGCATGCACCAGCAAATCGAGAACGATATGTGAGAACACCGCCAGGGAAAGTGCCAAAGCGATTGCGGTCCAGGCTTTGCCGCCTCGCCACAGAACCAAGAGGCCGACAAGGGCGGCGATGATCACGCTTGTCGCCACAGAGTGCGAGAAAGGCATGTGGGCAAGATGCACGTCCGCGACAGATCGCATGGGGTCTGCGATGATGGTCTGCTCAATGCCGATGAGATTGAGGCCAACCCACAGGTATTCGACCGCCTCGGTGGCCAAGATCAGCCCCAGAAGGGGCGTTGAGGGAAATTTGCGTTTCAGGATGAGTGCAGCAGCTGCATGGTTGATCGCTTGCATGGGGTTTCCTTTCCGGTGTCATGCCGCTTGGGAGGACTGAGTGAGAGAGACCGCCTGAAAAATGGCCTTGGTGCCGACCGAGGGTTTGGGTGGGTAGATCCATTCCTGGTTAATCTGGCGCTTTATGGATTTGCCTTCGGAGCCTGTTTTCTGAACCTCGCGGTCCCAGCCCGTGGTGAACACAGCCCCCGCGGGGCCAAGATCCAGACAGGTTGCATAGGATTCCTGCCGGTAGGGGCGTAAAGGCCCGCCTGTCAGGCTTTGAACCGCGTTGTACCCGGCGTAACGGCCCAGTTCAGTGGCGTGCTGACAAGACATGAACGTCGCGTGATCGTCATCCGCCATGGCCCGCGCCACATCACCGGCAATGAAAACGGCGGCCTCCTTTTCGAGGCCAAGGAATTCGTTGACCAGCAGTCGTCCGGCCGGATCTGTTTCCGCGTTGAATGCCGCTGTGAGCGGGCTTGCCCGCAGTCCGGTTGCAAAGACGACCGCCGCCGCAGCGATCACTTCGCCGCCTTCAAGCAGCAGGCTGTTTTCTCCTGCGGAGGTGATCTTTTCACCCAGCCTGATGTCGATGTCACACTCGGACAGCGCGTTTAGAATGACCGGATTGAGGTTGGCCCCAAGATCTGACCCAACGTGCTCTGCGTGATCGAGCAACACAAGCCGAACCTTGGTGCCAAGGCGCTGACGTAACTCGGTGACCAATTCGATTCCGGTAAAGCTGGCACCGACCACGACAATCGTGACCCCATTCAGGTCTCTACCGTTGTGCCGCGATAGCCCCTCAAGGAAATTGTCCAATTTTTCGGCTTGGCTGAAGGTGTCAATGCTAAAGCCGTTGGCCGCACCGGGGATGGGCAGAGTCGGCATATGGCTGCCACTTGCCAGAATGAGCCTGTCGTATCGGAGGGAACGACCGGACGACAGTTCTGACAGGTCAATAAGGTTTTCCGAAGGTCTCACGCCCACCACGGTGGCCAGATCAAATTGAACCTTGATGGTGTCCAGCAAGGGGCGCAGGGGCACGCGCATATCTGGTTTTGCGCCCTCATACAGCCGGGGGCGCATAACCAGATCTGGCGTGTTGCTGATCAGGTCGATGGTCAGGTCATTTGGTGAAATGCCCAGCCGGTCTCGCTCGGCCGCGGCGCTCATTGCGGCCCAGAGACCGGCAAAACCGCCCCCAACGATGGATATGTTTGACATGTGATTTCTCCGACAATTGTTTGTTGCGGAGTCTTACGATGTTCGCAAGAATGATAGCAATTTTCGATTTTGAGATTTGGATTCGCAAAAATGCAAGAAACATCGAGACTGTCCTGGGAGGATTACCGATATATCCTCGCGATTTCTCGTGCTGATGGGGCGTCGAAGGCGGCGGACATTCTTGGCGTGAATGTTTCAACTGCTTTTCGGCGGCTTGAAAAAATCGAACGATCCATCGAAACACTTTTGTTCGATCGCTCTCGCAAGGGGTATTTGCCAACGGCGGCTGGCCGGGAAGTCATTCATGCCGCTGAGATCATGGAGCAGGCTGCATTTTCCGCAGACCGGATAGTGACTGGTCATGATCAACGATTGACAGGAGAGATCCGAGTGACAGCGACTGAGGCGCTGGCGGCTTGTTTTCTGCCTCGCCACATCAAGAGCTTTCAGCAAATGCACCCCGGCCTCAGCGTCAACGTACTGAGCGAGAACAGCATACTGAGCCTGGCCGAACGCGAGGCCGATATTGCCCTGCGCCCCAAGCGCCCCAGCAACGAAGCACTGATAGGGCGAAAGATCGCTTCATTCACATGGGGCATTTATGGCAACCCTGATGTTGTTAAAGCCCTCGGCAGTTCGGACGATCCAAAGAACCTTGCAGGGCAGCAATTCGTTGTCTGGACAGGAAGTGCTCTGGCCGTGGCAAGCGAGGAATGGCTGGAGAAAACGGTACCTGGTGTTAAGGAGCCTCTGAAAAACCT
>DQCL01000112.1:0-1294 GCA_003533975.1 Octadecabacter sp.
GAGCGCCTTCGACCACTCGGCCACGTCTCCGCCGACCGCAATAGCGATCTGGCAATTGGGGGGCAAGGGTGAATTCACCCTAAATTTTAAGTGTTGAACAAGAAGTGCAGGACATCGCCGTCTTTGACGACGTAACCTTTGCCTTCAGCGCGCATTTTACCGGCTTCTTTTGCGGGTTGTTCGCCGCCCAGAGACACGAAATCATCGTAGGCAATCGTCTCGGCGCGGATGAAGCCTTTTTCGAAATCGCCGTGAATGACGCCAGCCGCCTGCGGAGCTTTGGTTTCTGCCGGAACGGTCCAAGCCCGAGCTTCTTTTGGGCCGACGGTGAAATAGGTCTCAAGGTGTAATAGCTCATAGCCTGCTTTAATAAGACGGTCCAAGCCGGCCTCGTGCAGTCCCATTTCTTCAAGGAACATGACGGCTTCATCATCTTCAAGTTGGCTGATTTCCTCCTCGATTTGAGCAGAAATAATGACGTGGCTATTGCCTTGCTTGGCAGCCATCGCGGCTACAGCGGCCGAGTGCGCATTGCCTTCAGACGCCTCTGACTCACCAACATTACACACGTACAAAACCGGCTTCGTTGTCAAAAGTTGCAGCATATTCCATGCCTTAAGGTCATCATCATCGACCTCAATGACGCGTGCAGGCTTGCCGTCTTCAAGCGACGATTTCGCCTCTTCAAGCAACCGCACTTGTTGTACGGCGTCCTTGTCGCCTCCTTTCACCTTGCGCACCAGATTTTGCAGCCGCTTTTCGATGCTTTCCAGATCGGCCAGCATCAATTCAGTTTCAATCGTTTCAGCGTCTGCGACGGGATCGACGCGACCGTCAACATGGGTCACATCGCCATCTTCAAAACAACGAAGCACATGTGCAATGGCGTCTGTCTCACGGATGTTCGCGAGGAATTGGTTACCCAGCCCTTCGCCCTTGGACGCCCCCTTAACAAGGCCAGCAATATCCACAAATGTCATCCGTGTCGGGATGATAGACTTTGAGCCTGCAATCGCTGCGAGCTTATCAAGGCGCGCATCTGGCACCGCGACCTCACCTACGTTGGGTTCAATCGTACAGAACGGAAAGTTTGCGGCCTGCGCGGCAGCCGTACGCGTCAATGCGTTAAACAACGTGGACTTGCCCACGTTTGGCATGCCTACGATACCCATTTTAAAACCCATGACGCCGCTCCTGCTTAATGTTTGTGGGCTTCTAGGCCGCGAGAGGCCCGCCCGCAAGCATTTGAGGCATTGATTTTCGCCCTCGCCTGCGCCAAACCGCATAGACCGCT
>DQCL01000112.1:1353-7171 GCA_003533975.1 Octadecabacter sp.
GGTGATCCCGACTATGAGAAATCGCTGGAAATCGTCAAAGGTTTACCGAGCGCTGGTGTAGACATCATCGAACTTGGCCTTCCGTTCACGGACCCTATGGCGGATGGCGCAACTATTCAGCTGGCCGGACAACGCGCACTTGATGGCGGCATGACCCTTAATCAAACGCTCTCCATCGCTGCTGAACTTCGCAAAACCGATGACACGACCCCGATTGTACTGATGGGGTATTACAATCCAATATATTCACGTGGTGTTGAAACGTTTTTAGCGCAAGCGAAGGCTGCCGGAATCGACGGGCTGATCATCGTGGATTTGCCGCCGGAGGAAGACGAGGAACTCTGCATTCCGGCCCAAGCTGCTGGTCTAAACTTCATTCGCCTCGCGACACCGACAACGGACGAGAAACGCCTTCCTAAGGTGCTCCAGAACACGTCGGGCTTTGTTTATTACGTTTCCGTCACCGGAACGACAGGCGCTGCAGCGGCACAGGCCAGCGACGTCGCGCCCGAGGTTTCCCGCATCAAAGCATCAACCGACCTTCCTGTTATCGTAGGGTTCGGGGTTCGCACGCCGGACACAGCCAAAGACATCGCTGGTGTCGCGGATGGCACCGTTGTTGGATCGGCCATTGTCGAGAAAATCGCCGCGGGTGAACCCGTGGAAGATGTGTTGGCCTTTGTGAAAACACTTTCGGACGGTGCGCACTCAGCCTGAGCCTCCTAAACACCGTCAAAACGAACTTGGCCCTCCACCGGTGATTTACGGATGCTGTGCTATTGCGCCAAACTTGGCAAATTGGTAAGAGAACCTAACCAATATAGCCGAAAGTATGTGAAATGCCTGTCATCACCACCATCGACGACCTGAAACGCATCCACAAACGTCGCACACCCAAGATGTTTTATGACTACGCTGAAAGCGGATCTTGGACTGAACAGACCTTTCGCGAAAACACATCCGATTTTGACAAAATTCGCCTGCGTCAACGGGTTGCCGTAGACATGACAAACCGGACGACGGCCAGCCAGATGATCGGACAAGATGTAGTGATGCCTGTGGCCCTCGCACCGGTCGGGCTTACAGGAATGCAATGCGCCGACGGCGAGATTAAGGCCGCCAAGGCCGCTGAAAAATTTGGTGTGCCGTTTACTTTGTCGACCATGTCGATCTGTTCCATCGAGGACGTCGCAGAAAACACCGAAAAGCCGTTCTGGTTTCAAGTATACACGCTCAAAGACGACGACTTCATGAAGCGCCTCTTTGAGCGCGCAAAAGCTGCGAAATGCTCTGCCATTGTGATCACCCTCGATCTGCAAATTCTTGGTCAACGGCACAAAGACCTTAAGAACGGGCTGACCGCCCCACCAAAGTTCACCATCCCAACAATGCTTGATCTCGCGACGAAATGGACGTGGGGGCTGCAAATGCTGCAAACCAAACGCCGTTTCTTCGGTAACATTGTGGGCCACGCGCAAGACGTCAGCGACCCGTCGTCCCTTGCGGAATGGACCGCCGATGCCTTCGATCAATCACTGGATTGGAACCGTGTCGCCGAATTGATGAAAATGTGGGACGGCCCTGTTATCTTGAAAGGTATTCTTGACGTTGAGGACGCGAGAAAGGCCGTCGAGCTGGGCGCCGACGCGATCATCGTTTCAAACCACGGCGGGCGTCAGTTGGACGGGGCGCTGTCCTCTATTCGCATGCTTGAGCAGATCGTTGATGCCGTCGGGGATCGCATTGACGTGCATTTTGACAGCGGCATTCGATCCGGTCAGGACGTACTAAAGGCCCTCGCGCTTGGTGCTAAGGGCACTTACATCGGCCGTGCTTTCGTCAACGGGTTGGGTGCTATGGGCGAAGCAGGCGTCACCAAAGCGCTTGAGGTCATCCACAAGGAATTGGATCTAACAATGGCACTTTGTGGCCACCGTAACATAACCGAAGTCGACAAGGACATTTTGCTGATCCCCGAAGATTTCTCAGGCAAGTGGGCCTAACACGACCACGCTGCAAAAACGTCTTTCCAAAAAGGGATTCGTGCCCTATACGCGCGACTTCACTGGGAGCCATTTAGGTTCCTGACATGGAAAAGTGGGTCGCCAATAGAATTGGGCGACGCGCGAATTGAAAGGATACTAACATGGCTGGCCAAGTTCCAGATTTTGAAGCACTGCTTCGCACTGACACAGGTAAAGGCGCTGCGCGCCAAGCACGCCGCGACGGTCTTGTACCCGGCGTTGTATACGGTGGCGGTGAAGACCCCATCGCGATCAACGTTCCGTTTAACGTACTGTTTAAAAAGCTGAAAGCTGGCCGTTTCTTGTCCACGCTTTTCAACCTGAAAGTTGAAGGCCAGGAAGACGTTCGCGTGATCTGCCGTAATGTTCAGCGCCACGTTGTGAAAGATTTGCCAACGCACCTCGACTTCATGCGCCTGAAGCGCACAACAAAGATCAACCTGTTCATCGGAGTTGATTTCATCAACGAAGAAGAATGCCCTGCGATCAAGCAAGGCGGTATCTTGGTCCCCGTACGTAACGAAGTTGAATTGCTCGTAACAGCTGGCGATATTCCAGAAAAGATCACTGTTGATCTGGCTGGCCTTGAAATCGGTGATACCATCACGATTTCCAACATCACTCTGCCTGCTGGCTCCAAGCCAACAATCGACCGTGACTTCGTTATTGCGAACCTTCAGGCACCTGCTGCCCTGACATCCGCTGATGATGAAGACGAAGCAGGCGACGACGTTGCAGCGGACGAAGTTCCAGCAACAACAGAAGCATCCGAAGAGTAAATCTTCAGGCCTTTCTATTTTAAAGGGCGTGCCGTTTGGTGCGCCCTTTTTGCTTCGGCGATCATCTTATGCATAGAGCCTAAGCGGATTGCACATGCTTCAACACATCCGTCGAGAGTGTGGGGCGCCCAAGGTGAAACCCTTGCCCCAGTTCAACACCGAGGTTCTTTAGAGTTCGCATCTCCGCCTCGGTTTCAATCCCTTCAGCGACAACCCTCGCATTCGTATCTTTTGCAAATTGCACCATCGCGGACGCCAGCGCCCGCCGTGCGAGATCTTTATCGACATCTTGGGTGAGCGATATATCCAACTTGATAACGTCTGGGCGCAACCGGATGATTTGCTGTAGCCCTGAATACCCAGCCCCTGCGTCGTCCACAGCGATGCGCGCGCCGTGGTCGCGCAGTTTGTCAATTTCCATCAGCAGTACATCAAGGTCTTCAATCGCAGCATGTTCCGTGATCTCAACAACGACCCGGCTCCCCCCAGCGGCTTCAATAAGCGTAGACAGCTTTCCCGTTGCCAACGTCGCGGGCGACGTGTTGACAGCCAAATAGCAAGATGTCGGCAGCTGCGGCAGAACCTTTAGCGCCACCTCGACCACGAATATTTCCAACGCCACCTGCAACCCCACCTCAGCGGCATCATCAAACCATTGGTCAGGTGGCCGATACGGTTGCGGTGAAAACCTGCACAACGCTTCGTATCCGGCCGTCCCTTGATCTTCTAAGCGAAGAATAGGTTGCAACGCGATCTCAAACAGTTGTGTTTCTAAGACGTCTCTAATTGTGTTCAGCTTTTGAAGCGCCGTAGATGCAAAATTCAACCTCGCGTTCACTTGGCCCGCAGCAAGCGACGCAAACGCACGCGCAACCTCAAGATCACGGTTGTTCAGCGTGGGACGGGCAACTTTGCCAAAGCAGCAAAACACTCCGTAAACTGAACCGTCGTCACGCAAAATCGGAACACCTACGTAACTGCCCACTGGAAAGTTATAGGTCACAGGGAGGTTTGCAGTAAACGGTTGCAGTTTCGTGTCCGGTATCAACTCCGGAAGCTGCCCGCTAACGACGTAGTGGCAATACGTTTCAACAAGTGGCTGCCTATCACCAACGTTTATGCTGGCTTCATACCCAGGCGCACATACCTCTCTCAAAATCACCTCATCACCGACAAATTCAGAAACATAAGCAACGTCCATCTCTAGATGGCTTCGCATAAACGACAGTGAATGCATTATGATGTCATCGCCCCCGCGGGCCAAACTGGGTGCCAAAACGGAGACATTGGGGGAATTGCTGGACATTGGGAACCTTCTTTTCATGCGTTTTTCTGCAGAAAAATCTTAAACAATACGTTACTGAGCAGCCCTCAGTTTAGAACAATTTTATGTAACTTGGCGGGCTAGGACTGGCCCGCAATGGACGATATAGAGAGTCTATGAAACTCTTTGTTGGCCTTGGAAATCCCGGTGCGAAATACGCACAGAACCGTCATAATATCGGCTTTATGGCACTTGACCGGATCGCCGCGGATCACGGGTTTGCACCTTGGCGGTCCAAATTTCAGGGCCAAATCACCGAAGGGCGTCTTGGGCGGGACAAAGTTCTGCTCTTAAAACCCGAGACCTTCATGAACTTGTCTGGTCAGTCGGTGGGCGAAGCCATGCGGTTCTACAAACTCGACAGCACAGATGTTGTCGTGTTTCACGATGAAATTGACCTCGCGCCTGCAAAGGTTCGCCTGAAATCCGGTGGTGGGCATGCGGGACACAACGGGCTGCGGTCCATCCACCAACACATAAGCCCGCAGTACGATCGTGTGCGTCTTGGTGTCGGCCATCCGGGCCATAAAGACCGTGTTCCAGGCTATGTGCTTAGCGATTTTGCCAAGGCCGACCAGAACTGGCTGGATGATGTACTTCGCGGCATTTCTGACGGGGCGGCACATTTGGCAGATGATGAAGGACCAAAGTTCCTCAATGCCGTTGCGCTACGCGTAACCCCGCCACGCCCGTCAACGGGCACGAAGGGGAAGCCGGATCAAAAACAAGCTGAGCCAGCGCCAACCGCACCCCCAGAGGACACCCGCAGCACGTTGCAAAAACTCGCCGATAAATTCCGGTAATGGCCCGTTGAAACAACCATCAAGACACCTGCAAACAATCGAGAGCACGATATGAAAATTTTTCTTAAATGGGTACTGCGCGGCATCCTTTTGTGTGTCGCACTGATTGCTATCGTCGTCGTTCTACAGCGCGAAAAGCTCGGCAACCTGATGGCTGTGAACTCTTTGTTCAGTGAAGACCGCATCGTTGAGAATTTCACCCAGATGGATACGATGTTTGAAGCTGCCGTCATGACAACTGATACCTCGGCTCCGAATGAGCTGGCACTTGGCGTGAGAATGGACATGCCTGCAGGTTTCAGCACTTGGGTAAATGACCGTGCTGTGACTGGAATTGTCGTGCTACAAAACGGCGTCATCCGGTACGAAGATTATCCGCTGACGGCGGAAGGCGAAGACGATCCTGCCTCATCACGCCGCATCAGTTGGTCGGTTGCCAAGTCTTTCCTGTCCATCCTCACGGGGATTCTGCATGAAGACGGCACAATCCCCGATCTTGATGCTCTGGTCACGCAATACGAGCCGTCCCTTAGTAATACGGCCTATGACGGAGCAACCATCCGCGATGTTTTGCAGATGTCCTCTGGCGTGGAATTTGATGAGGACTATTTGGATTTCTGGAGCGACATCAACAAAATGGGTCGCATCTTGGCGCTCGGTCAATCAATGGATGGCTTTGCCGAGGGGCTGGACACCACGTTCGCCCCTGCCGGACAACAATGGCAGTATGTCTCCATCGACACACATATCATCGGTATGGTGGTCCGTGGCGCAACGGGGCGCTCCATTCCCGATCTGCTAAGCGAAAAGGTCATCGCACCCCTTCGCCCGACCTCAACGCCCTACTACCTGACGGATGGCTATGGTGTAGCCTTCGTCCTTGGTGGG
>DQCL01000310.1 GCA_003533975.1 Octadecabacter sp.
ACGAGAAGGCGGTGTGGTCATGCCCGATACAGGTCAAGCCGCTTTTGACGGCGACTATGCTGGAATTCGCATCTTTAACGGGCCGGACGGATCCAGTCAGGGGCTCGAATTTACAGAGGCCAACATTCACGTCCAGATCGATTTTGACGATCCGACTGATGGTCAGGGCGGCGTAAACGGCTACATCAACAACCGAGTTGCGTATGACATTAACGGAAACCCTGTATTGCTCGGAAATGATGGTGAGGCAGGTCAGTTGCCCCTGCCCACAATTAACTTCGTATTGAACGGCGAAATCGGGAATATCAACGCTCAAGGTGAGCTAAACGGCGATCTTATCAGTAGTTATACCGATTCAGATGGCGTCACCAATGTCTACGAAACCGGCACCTATTATGGTATCTTGGCGGGAGATACGACAGATGCTGCAGACGGTGGCGAGCTTGTCGGCGTGATCGTGATTGAATCCGAAGATCCGCGATACGACGGAGTGACCGCACAGGAAACCGGCGGCTTTATTCTTTTGAGATGACCCCTTTTCGAACATTGGTGCTAGCGGCGGCGTTGACCTTTGGGATAGTACCATCGTCTGCTTGGGCACAAATCAGCGACACTTTTGTATTGACCCCGGCACAAGTGGAATTGACCGCTTTCGGCGCGCTAAGAAGTGGCGAACCAGCGCGGGCCCTCGCGCTGTCAGAGGCTTTGCTTGTGCGAGACTCTCAGGATTTGATAGCACTACGGATTGCATCACAGGCAGCACTTGAGATCGGCCAGCCCGATGTCGCGGTGCGCCACGGGCGGACCCTTTATCGCACAGCCGACTCTGACGACTTGCAGTTTTTTGCAGCGCGCGTCGTCTCTCTCGCGTTTGCTCAGATGGAAGATTTCACGCGGGCGCAGCTTTGGCTACGGCGCGCGCGGCAGGTGGCCCCAAATGACGCGGCAGCACAATCTGTCGCGCAAGACTACGCGGCTGTGCGACAAAGAAACCCGCTGACTTTCAATCTGGATTTTGGAGTGCGCCCGAGCTCAAACGTCAATAACGGCAGCTCGGAATCAACCTTCGAGCTATTTGGCTTAACGTTCTTGCTTTCGCCATCTGCTCAGGAATTGTCAGGCAACCAGATTTCCGTGGGCGCGACCTTCGGCTACACATTACAAGAAAGCGCACAAAGCCGAACCGCTGTGTCGGTAACCGGTGAAATCTTGCGTTACACATTGTCAGCCGAGGCCCAAGATTCTGCGCCAACGTTCGATGTCTCTACACTTAACTATGATCGCGTGGTTGTTGGAGTGCAGCACGACTGGTTGGCCGGACGCGAGGCTCAACCGCTAAAAGCCACATTCAACTATGGGCTTTCATGGGTCGGCGGTGATATCTATGCGCGTGACCTTTCAGCCGGACTTTCAACCAATTGGGCAATTGGTCAACGATCCTCGATCCAAACTGGCGTGCGATTTGGCCATGTAACATATTTCGAAAGTGGTAATGTTAGCGACAGTGTCGCAATTGATCTTGGATGGACCCACGCATTAAATCAGGGTCAATCTATCTACGTGAGAAACAGTTTTGAACGAACAAATTCTGCCGATGCCACATCCTTGAATTCGGATCGCACAAGCCTTTCAATCGGCTACGACTTTGGAACTCTGGCCGATACGTTCGATATTGGTGTAGAGGTGGGCGCCCAATGGCGGAAGTATGATCCGGATACGACATCGCCTGATGGTCGATCGGACCTGCGGACTGATCTTACACTGAACATTGGCTTTCCATTGGTTGAATATTACGGATTTTCACCCATCGCTTCGCTTGAAGCGTACAGAACCAACTCCAATGTAAGCCGATACCAATCTGAAGGAATTTCATTGGATCTGACCGTGCGCTCCAATTTCTAGGCAGAACTTCTAGCCACTGGTCGTTTGCCAACTGCGTGCTAGGATTGATCCGAACAACACCGGAGAAAACATGCCCCTCACCTATTTACACACAATGGTCCGCGTTAAAGACCTCGACGCGTCGATCGCATTTTACAATCTTCTCGGCTTGGTCGAACGCAAACGTTTTGACAGCGAAGGCGGGCGGTTCACGCTTGTCTATCTATGTCCCCCCGAACAAACCGACGGGCGTGCAGACCTTGAGCTGACGTATAATTGGGACGGTGATGATGGCTTACCGGCCGACAGTCGCCACTTTGGTCACCTCGCCTATGAATGCGACAATATTTATGAGCTGTGCCAGCACCTCATGGACAATGGCGTCACCATCAATCGCCCGCCGCGCGATGGCCGCATGGCGTTTATCCGTAGCCCCGACAATATCTCGGTTGAGTTATTGCAGGCAGGCGATGCCCTGTCGGCGGCGGAGCCTTGGGCCAGCATGGGGAACATTGGTCATTGGTAAACAGCTGATCACAACTTGCGCGGCCCGCCTGACTGCACCCTTCAAACAATTGATGTTTCGGGGGATGGACGCCAAATTAATCCGTGAATTGGGCGCCCTGATTGTTGGGCAACACAATTCGCCTTTTCAGTTGGAGCAAGACGGATGATCCGCTTTCTTATCCTCGCGGGGTTACTAACAGCCTCAACGCCCGCGTTGTCCCAAACCAGTTGCCGTCAAGCCTTGGCTCTGGGGCTTGATGTGTCAGGTTCTGTCGACTCGCAGGAATACAGGTTGCAGCTTGACGGTTTGGCGTTGGCACTAGGTGATCCCGAAGTTGTCGAGGCTTTGGTTGCCCAACCTAGCGCCCCGGTCGTCATTGCGGTTTATGAGTGGTCAGCCCCGGGGGATGAACGATTGGTCCTTGATTGGCGTCCGATCGCAAACCTGTCTGACATCCGTGAGATTCAGGCAATTCTTCACACGACGCAGCGGGCCAATATGGGGCCAAGCACCGGCCTTGGGTCTGCACTGGAAAGGGGCTTTGCGCTTTTGGAGCAGCGACCGGAGTGCTGGACCAGAACCCTAGATATTTCAGGCGATGGCAAGGGCAATACGGGTCGGCGGCCACAAGACGTTTCCAACACACCTAACGGTGTGACCGTCAATGGCCTTGTGATTGGGGTTGATGACGACCGCACGGGGAACAGCCGAAACCTACAGATTGCCGAACTTGCATCCTATTATACCGCCTATGTCATTCGCGGCCCAAATGCGTTTGTCGAAACCGCTCTGGGGTTTGAAGCCTACCAAGACGCCATGACACGAAAACTGTTACGCGAACTCCAAACAATCGCGATAGGCCAGCTGTCCCCATCCCATTAGTAGATATAGCGAATTTGATCTGTCCAATAGCGTTCAACACGGCGCAGCGAGCTTGCAATTTCATCGAGGCTGTTCATGTCCAGAACACCCTTTTCCTGTAACCCAGACGCATGGCCAACAAACAATCGCGCAACGACGTCTCGTACCGAACGCCCCTTCTCTGTAAGGCGAACGCGCACAGAGCGCCGGTCGATCTCACAGCGTTGATGGTGCATATACTCCATTTCAACCAGTTTCTTCAGATTGTAGCTGACATTACTGCCTTGGTAATAGCCGCGCGACTTCAGCTCGCCTGCGGTAACCTCATTGTCACCCACGTTGAACAACAGCAGCGCTTGCACTGCGTTAATCTCAAGCACACCGACCCGTTCAAATTCATCCTTAATCACATCAAGTAAGAGCCGATGAAGCCTTTCGACCAAGGTCAGCGCGTCCAGATAAATGGACATAAATTCAGTGTCGGTCCCCGTCGTTGGGGCACCATCACTTGATGGCAGCGAATGCAGGCTCATTTCAGTCTCCGTCTCGATCATTTCTCGATTTTCCTGGAACCCGATTGCCATGCGAGTGGCAAACATTCCGTTAAATTACGAAAAATTATGCGAAACGACGCGTTACCCCGCAGCCGGCTTTGTGACCCCGACAGCCCCTTCGCGGATCTTATCCATTAAGGCGCGATAGGCTTCCGGCTCAACAGATTGCTGGCTAACCCACTGATACAAATCATGATCGTTCTCAGACAGGAGCTGATCATATAGCCCCAGTTCCTCAGCGTTCAAATCCGCCAAATGCGCCTTGGAAAACCCCATCAAGATCAAATCCATCTCTTTGATCCCACGCCGGATTGACCGCATGTGCAAACGTTTGCGCATTACATCGAGAGGTTCACTCATGCTTGGCCCATCCTGCGAAGTCGTTTTTCAAGCTTAGCAAGCCTGTCGTTAGACGCGGTCAATTGCGCCCGCACAGCGCGTACTTCGTTCAATATGTCCGCCACATCAGCGGTCACAGGGGCATCCTCTTCGGGTGCCGTAAGCCCCTCACCTTCCGCCGTCAAAAGCCAACGCAAAGATACGCCTAGAATGCCGGACAAAATGCTCAGTCGGTTTGCGCGCGGTTCGCTCAGGTCTTCTTCCCAGTTGCGCAGCGTGCTCGTCTTAATACCGACCCGTTGTGCCAGTTCCTTTTGGCTCAGACGAGCCTCTTCACGCGCTGCGGCCAGACGATCCCCGAACGTTGCCGTTTCTTCGCTATACCAGTCGATTGTTTCGGAATGCTCGTCCATCATAGTTCCCATTCGGTTTAAGATCAGTTGCCGTTCCGTGTTGCGCCCCATATGACACGATTGATTTACAACTTCCATGCGAGGCTTACCCATGTCTTTTCTCTCCGCGACACTTGACCGTGTGAAACCATCACCGACCATCGCAGTAACGACGAAAGCGCAAGAATTGAAAGCCGCAGGGCGCGACGTGATTGGCCTCGGCGCGGGTGAGCCGGATTTTGACACGCCTGAGAACATCAAAGCCGCAGGCATTGCCGCGATCAATGCAGGCAAAACCAAATACACCGCCGTTGACGGCATCCCAGAGTTGAAAAAAGCGATCTGTGCCAAGTTTCAGCGCGATAATGGGCTGTCTTATACCCCCAAACAGGTGACTGTCGGCACAGGCGGCAAACAGGTACTGTATAACGCCCTGATGGCCACGCTGAACCACGACGACGAGGTGATCATCCCCGCGCCCTATTGGGTCAGCTACCCCGATATGGTGCTGCTGGCGGGCNNGACAACGGCCTGACCTATGAGCCTGCTCAAGTGACTGTCGGCACCGGCGGGAAACAGGTTCTGTATAACGCATTCATGGCAACCCTGAACGCCGGCGACGAAGTCATCATTCCGGCGCCGTATTGGGTCAGCTACCCGGACATGGTTTTACTCGCGGGCGGTGAACCGGTGTTCATCGAGGCCCCCCTTGAGACAGGCTTTAAAATCAC
>DQCL01000141.1:0-3900 GCA_003533975.1 Octadecabacter sp.
AAAAAGCTGTTCATCAAAACCTACGGCTGCCAGATGAACGTTTACGATAGTGAACGTATGGCCGAAAGCCTCGGCGGGAAGGGCTATGTGACCACGGATAAGCCGGATGATGCGGATATGATCTTGCTGAATACCTGCCACATTCGTGAAAAAGCGGCGGAAAAGATTTATTCCGAGCTTGGGCGTCTAAAGGGGTTTAAGGCTGAAAATCCGAACCTGAAGATTGGTGTTGCGGGCTGCGTTGCGCAGGCTGAGGGCGCAGAGATCATGAAGCGCCAACCGATGGTTGACCTTGTGGTTGGTCCGCAAAGCTATCACCGTCTTCCACAGATGGAAGACGCTTTGGCCCGTGGCGAAACGGCGTTGGACACGGATTTCCCCGAAGACGACAAATTCGAAACGCTCAAATCACGCCCGAAGGCAAAGCGCGGGCCGACTGCGTTTTTGACTGTGCAGGAAGGCTGCGACAAGTTTTGTGCGTTCTGCGTGGTTCCATACACCCGTGGCGCCGAGGTGTCGCGCCCTGCAAGTCGTATCATTCGCGAGGCACAGGAATTGGTTGAGGCGGGCGTGCGTGAAATCACTCTGCTAGGTCAAAACGTGAATGCCTATCATGGCCATGATGGTGGGTTGGCGGGCCTGATCTGGGACTTAGACAAGGTTGACGGGTTGGAACGCATTCGTTTCACAACGTCCCACCCCAACGATATGGATGACGCGCTGATTGATGCACACGGGACTTGTGACAAACTGATGCCGTATCTGCATTTGCCGGTCCAATCCGGGTCCGACAAGGTGCTCAAGGCGATGAACCGTAAGCACACCCGCGAACAGTATTTCAAACTGATTGAACGCATTCGCGCGGCCCGGCCCGACTTGCTTTTGTCTGGCGATTTCATTGTCGGCTTCCCTGGCGAAACCGAAGCAGATTTTGAGGACACAATGGATTTGGTGCGCACTGTCGGTTACGGACAGGCATATTCGTTCAAGTATTCCACGCGCCCCGGCACACCCGCGGCGGAACGTGCGCAAGTAGATGAAGACGTAAAGCTCGAACGTTTGCACCGCCTTCAGGCGTTGTTGAGCGAACAGCAGTACGAAATCCAAAAGTCGATGATCGGGCGCACCGTCAAAGTTCTGTTCGAAAAACACGGACGAGAAACGGGGCAGATGATTGGTAAGTCCGAATATCTGCACGCCGTCTTTGCGGATACTAGCGACGTTTCGATTGGCGATATTCGCGATGTTCGGATTGTGAAATCGGAAAGAAACTCCCTCGGGGGCGAAATTGTTTAACCCAAAATAAGCCCGAGACGCTTCATTGCTAAACATCTGACGACAGTGGTCGAATTTTTCCATTCAGCAGGGTAATCGGCGCATTTTACTTCTTTTGTTGCGTATTCAGCTACAATATGTGGTGATTAATCCTTCCAATACGGCTAAAATTTGTTATCCATTAGCAGATGATGTGATGTAAGTACTTTTGGAGGGCATCCTGAACAGTCCTTTGGATCGACAGGAAGGGCGTTTGGCCGTGGCAGAAGCCTTTAAGAAGATGAGCAATGAAGGTCGGGTGGGATTCCGACCTTTGGAAGGTAGTGAAAGGGGTGTGTCATGCGACACTTAATTAAAACTTTGAGACGCAGTTTGGCGGCGATTGCTGCTATAAGCGTTTTGGCGGCGCCAGCTGTCGCACAAGAAGCGGCACGCGGTGAGCCAGTCGGTCGTATCCAGTGGGGTGTTTGGGTTGACCCTGATGGGTGTATGCATTGGATGGCTGATGGTGGCATTGAACAATATCAGGTTAACCGTCTTAACCCAGAAACAGGCCGTCCGGTTTGTATGGAGGTCAACACCTGCTTTTCGGGTAACACCGATTCAATGTTTCAAACGGACAGCTATCAGTTGACTGATGCGGCGCGTCAGCGTCTTCAGCAGGTGTTCAATCAAAGCGGCGTTTCCGGTTACGCAGTTTACGGACACACTGACAGCCGCGCGTCCCACAGCTACAACCAGACCTTGTCAGAGCACCGCGCCCGCGCAGTCGCAAATGTAGGTCGCAGCGTTGGTGCTGTCATCGAGCGTGAAATCGGTTTCGGTGAGACCCGCCCGATTGCGTCTAACAACTCGGCGGGTGGCATGGCCCAAAACCGCCGTGTCGAAGTAGTCTGCTACAGGTGGTAATTATGATCAAATTGACAAAAACTTCACTCTGCTTGGCGGTTCTTAGCCTGTCCGCATGTACTGGGACTGATGGTTTACGCCCTTTAAGCGGCCCAAATGACTACATCGCTGTTGCTGGTGACCTTGGAAACGATTCCAATCCTAATAGCATGGACAATGCAGGTATCGCAGTGACGCCTGACGGGTGTCAGGCTTGGGTCATCGATGATGGGGTTGAAGGCCGTGCTTCTAACCGTCTTGATCCGGTATCCGGTCTGCCAGTTTGTATTGGTACGCCAGGCGTCGTTTATGGCCCATATCAGAGTGGCACACCTGGCATCGCAGACCGCGTTCCTGGTGATCCGGTCCCAGTGACCATACAAACAGTGCCAGTTCGTTCGACAACGGGCCAGTTCTCTACGGTGCATCCGGTTTCCCAATCGCACAGCCACTAGTGCCGAGATTATAGTTTGAAGAGGGCCGCAGTGAAATCTGCGGCCCTTTTTCGTTCTACATTTGGCTTGCGCATAGCCGCATGAGTCTGCACCATTGAACAAACATCAAACGCCGGAGAGATGATTGGCCACGACCACCAAAACCCCAACCGCTTATGAAATTGACGCTCCTCCCGTAGAATTGGAGTTTCCTGACAATTTCTTGCTGATAGATCTGTGCGGCGAACATGATCGTAACTTGGCGGATGTTGAACAAAAATTGGGTGTTCAGGTCGTTCGACGGGGCAATCAGTTATCAATCCACGGTGAACCTGACGCACAGAAAGAAGCGGCTGAAGTTCTGAACTCCCTTTACGAACGCCTTGAAGTTGGCCGCGCTGTTGAGCCCGCTGATATTGATCGCGAAGTGCGCATGGGCGTTTCCGAAAAAGGCACGGTTCCAGCTGCTGGTGATCAAATGGATCTCGGCGTGGGTGACCGCATTGAAATCAAAACACGCAAGAAGATGGTTGAACCGCGTACCGACGCGCAAAAGGCCTATGTGAAATCCTTGTTCAAGAATGAGTTGGCCTTTGGCATCGGCCCCGCAGGGACAGGTAAAACCTATCTTGCAGTCGCTGTTGGCGTGAACCTGTTTATCGGTGGCCATGTGGATAAGATTATCCTTAGCCGCCCTGCTGTCGAGGCAGGTGAAAAGCTGGGGTATCTGCCCGGCGACATGAAAGACAAAGTCGATCCCTATATGCAGCCGCTTTATGATGCGCTGAATGACTTTTTGCCGCAAAAACAGGTGGAGAAGCTGATCGAGGAGAAGAAAATCGAAATCGCACCGCTCGCCTTTATGCGTGGGCGAACTCTGGCGCGCGCCTTTGTGGTGCTGGACGAAGCGCAAAATGCAACGACGATGCAGATGAAAATGTTCCTCACCCGCCTTGGTGAAGGCTCCCGCATGGTGATCACCGGTGATCGCACCCAGATCGACCTCCCGCGCGGCGTAAGTTCCGGCTTGCGTGATGCGGAACGCCTCCTCGCAGGTATTCCAAAGATCGACTTCAACTATTTCAGTTCCAAAGACGTGGTGCGCCATCCGCTTGTCGCTGCCATCATCGAAGCATACGAAGCCGATGACCCTAAATAAGCTTCGCGTGTCTTACCCCTGCCTTTGTTTTCTAAACATCCTGGGGGAGACGAAGGACGGGGCAGTGCCCCAGAAACCGGGGCTGGCCCCCGCTGCACTCCAGTGACAGCGCAGGTCGACATTCTCATCGAAGATGACCGCTGG
>DQCL01000141.1:3980-5338 GCA_003533975.1 Octadecabacter sp.
ACTTTGAAGTCAGTATTCTGGCGTGTGATGATATTCGTATTGCTGCTCTGAACGCTGACTTTCGCGAGAAAGGGACGGCGACGAACGTTCTTTCGTGGCCCTCTGATGAACGCGGCGCGCTGCAGGATGGCGACCGCCCAATTTCGCCAAATCTCCCGATGGATGCAGAATTGGGCGATATTGCCATTTCTTACGACACTTGTGCGCGCGAAGCCGCCGAGGCGGGCAAGCCGTTTGATGAACATGTGACGCACCTCATCGTCCACGGCACCCTTCATTTGCTGGGTTTTGATCATGTGCGCGAAAAAGACGGCGATCTAATGGAAAGATTTGAGACAGAAATCCTTGGTAAATTGGACATCCCTGACCCATATTCGTAAAGACAAGCTTCTTGGTCGCGCGTGTAGCGATCTTTTTTGGAAATGGAGACGATGGGCGACACGAATGACGGACCTTCTAGCGCGGCGCAAAGCGCGCAGCTAGAGACTGAAGAACAGACCAGTGAACGCGGCTTTTTTGGCCGCATTGTTGAGGCGCTCAGTCCCTCAGACACCCCCGAAGATATCGCGCCTGTAAAGGGCTATGCTCGGCCGCTAGAAGCGCGCGGGATGATTAACCTGCGCCGCAAGCGCGTGGAAGACGTGATGATTCCTAAGGCTGATATCGTTGCCGTTCCCGTTACGATGAACCGCGATGACTTGGTGCAGGTGTTTCGTGAAAAAGGTCTGACGCGCCTTCCAGTGTTTGACGGCACATTGGACACGCCAATTGGTTTTGTGAATCTCAAAGATTTCGCTTTGAAGTACGGGTTTAACGGCAAATCCAAGTCTTTTGACCTGCGTGATTTAGGGCGTGATCTATTGTTTGTTCCACCGTCTATGCCGCTCGGTGTATTGCTACAAAAAATGCAAGCCGAGCGTACGCATATGGCGCTGGTCATTGACGAATACGGCGGAACCGATGGGCTTGTCACTATTGAAGACCTGCTTGAGCAGGTCGTCGGTGAGATCGAAGACGAACATGACACCGATGAAGACGCTTTGTGGACGAAGGAAAAGCCCGGCGTTTACATGGCGGAGGCTAAGGCACCGCTAGATGACTTCGAAGCCGAGATCGGCATGCCGCTAACAGAGCACGATGAAATTGATGAAGAAGAAATAGGCACACTTGGTGGTCTGGTATTCATGCTTGCGGGTCACGTACCTGCACGTGGTGAGGTTATTCAACATCCCGAAGGCCCAGAGTTTGAGGTCGTCGAAGCTGATCCAAGGCGTATTAAACGTCTACGCGTTCGTTTGACCGGCTCTGCGACAAGTGGCTAAGCTACACCCAAGCTCGTTGCGGAACCGCTTCGCAGC
>DQCL01000141.1:5445-9057 GCA_003533975.1 Octadecabacter sp.
TATTTTGGCGTGACGCTTCGCTGGCTGATTGAGCCGTTCTTGGTCGACCCTATGCGCCATGGTTGGATGGCGCCCTTCGCAATTTTGCTCATGGCAGGCGGTTTGGCGCTATTTTGGGCGTTGGCGGTTTGGGTTTCACGCTGGATTGCGGGGCGAAGTGCGAGCGTCATGTTTTGGCTGCCTGTTACTTTGGCAGCGGCAGAACTCGCGCGCGGTCATGTCCTCAGCGGGTTTCCTTGGGGGATGCTGTCCTACACGCTGATAGGCGGCGTCGGGGACGTTTGGTTTGCATGGGTTGGACCGTACGGGACGAATTTCTTGCTGCTTGCGCTGTTGGGGGCTGTTTCGTTCTGCTTGCACAAAGGCTGGACCTTGGTGTGGCCTGCGTTGGTCGGCGTGTTGGTTGCGACGATTGGACTGCAAACCCTGCTACCTAGATCAAGTGACTCTGCGTCGCAAAGCGTGGTCCGCATCGTTCAACCCAACGCGCCCCAGCATCAGAAATGGGATCGCGAATGGATGCCGGTCTTCTTTGATCGTGCGATTGAGCTTACCGGCGACGGCGCCGCGCCAGATGTCGTGATCTGGCCGGAAACATCTGTGCCTGCTTTGTTGGATTTCGCCCAACCGTGGATGGAGCAAATGTCACTTGCGGCGCGCGGTGCACCTGTCGTTGCAGGAATTCAACGGCGTGAGGGCGACACCTACTTTAATTCCGCCATTTTGATCGACCAGCCTGAGAACGTTACCGCGATATCTGACAAGGCGCATCTGGTGCCGTTTGGGGAATATATTCCGCTCGCATGGCTGCTTGAGCCCGTAGGCCTAGGCACCTTGGTTGAACAGGTCGCAGGGTTTTCGCCGGGAACGGGGGATGGGTTGATGCAGATTGACGGGCTTGGCCTTGCCCGCGTGTTGATTTGCTATGAAGGGATTTTCCCTGAGGACATGCAGCGTGGCGAGGTGCGCCCCGATGTGTTGTTGATCATCACAAACGACGCTTGGTTTGGAATGGGTGCAGGGCCGCGCCAGCATCTGATGCAGGCCCAAGCCCGTGCGATTGAACAGGGATTGCCTGTCGTGCGGGCAGCCAACACCGGAATTTCTGCGATCATTGACCCTTGGGGCAAAGTCACCGACAGCCTCCCCCTGAATGAAGCGGGGTATCTAGACGCCATTGTTCCGCATGCGATTGCACCGACGATGTACTCCAAGATGGGCGATTGGCCGCTGTTTGTGTTGCTTAGCCTCTGCATGTTTGTCGGCATCGCACGGCGCAAACGTATACGCATTGACGAGGGTGGGTCGCAGGTTTAGGCGGAACCGATATAAAACCGTCCACAACGGCTTCCTGACGTGGATCGGCACCCAATTGGAGCACTTCTCATGACTCGTAAAAGCTATATATTCACTTCGGAATCCGTTTCTGAAGGGCATCCTGACAAGGTCTGCGACCGCATTTCAGATGCGGTTCTTGACGCGCTGATCGCTGTTGAGCCTGAAGCACGCGTTGCGTGCGAAACCTTTGCAACAACAAATCAGGTCGTCATTGGCGGCGAGATTGGTCTGTCCGACCCAGCCAAGCTAGCGGGAATGATGGGCAATATCGACCAGATCGCGCGCGATTGCATTAAGGACATTGGGTACGAGCAGGACAAGTTCCATTGGAAATATTGCAACGTCATGAACCTGTTGCACGAGCAGTCCGCACATATTGCACAAGGTGTCACAGGTGAATCCGGTGATGAAGGTGCGGGCGACCAAGGGATTATGTTTGGCTACGCTGTAGATGAAACGCCCGAGCTAATGCCTGCTCCGATCCACTACGCCCACGCGATCCTGCGCCGTTTGGCCGAGGTGCGCAAAAACGGAACCGAGCCGACGCTTGGCCCTGATGCGAAGTCACAGCTTTCTGTGCGCTATGAAAACGGCAAGCCTGTGGGCGTGTCTTCCATTGTTCTGTCAACGCAGCACTTGGATGAAAACATGACGAGCGCTGATGTTCGCGCGGTTGTTGAGCCGTATATCCGCGAAGAACTGCCAGAAGGCTGGATTGACGCGGCGACCGAGTGGCATGTGAACCCAACCGGCAAGTTTGTCATTGGTGGGCCAGATGGCGACGCGGGCCTGACCGGCCGCAAGATCATCGTGGATACTTACGGTGGTGCGGCTCCGCATGGCGGCGGCGCGTTCTCTGGGAAAGACCCGACCAAGGTTGACCGTTCTGCCGCCTACGTTTCGCGCTATCTAGCAAAGAACGTTGTTGCGGCTGGGATGGCGAAACGCTGTACGGTACAACTTTCCTATGCGATTGGCGTGGCGCGTCCGTTGTCGATTTATGTCGACACACATGGAACCGGTGAAGTCGAGGCTGCAGCGATCGAAGCGGCTATCCCTAAGGTGATTGATCTTACGCCACGTGGCATCCGTACGCATCTGGAGCTTAACAAACCGATCTATCAGCGCACGGCGGCTTACGGCCACTTCGGGCGTGCGCCTGAGGCGGATGGCGGCTTCTCTTGGGAAGCGACCACTTTGGTGGATGCGCTCAAGAAAGCGATCTAAAGTTTAAAAATAGGGGCGCCAGTTGCACATGCAGCTGGCGCCCTTCGCTGCGGTTTCAGTGGGTTTCTTGCTCCTCATTAACAAGCGTATGTTGTGGTTGGGTATCCGCAGTGTGATTAAGCAGGAAGAACGTTTGGCATCCAAGAAGAGCGCGCGTAAAGGTTGAGGTTACTGGGCCGCGCGTTTAAAGGGCTCGCATGACTGATCCAATCCGCCCACACCGCAATTTTTATGGCCGTCTCAAAGGCAAGCACCTGAAAGACAGCCAAAAAGGTTATCTTGAAGAAGACCTCGCGGCGCTTTCACCCGGTGCGGTCGATTGGGGTGCCAATCCAGCACGCGATGATCTCGATCTAGAGGGGTTGTTTGGCGGCAAGGATGTCTGGCTTGAGGTTGGGTTCGGCGGTGGCGAACATGTGGTCCACCAAGCCGCTTCGAACCCTGATGTGGGCATCATTGGATGTGAGCCCTATATCAACGGCGTGGCAATGCTGCTGGGTAAGGTGCGCAATGCGAGCGTTGATAATCTACGCATTTACCCTGGTGATGTGCGCGATATGTTTGATGTGCTGCCGGATGCGTCTGTTTCAAAGGCGTTTCTTTTGTACCCCGATCCGTGGCCGAAAGCGCGTCACCATCGTCGCCGTTTCGTAACGCCCGAACACTTGGGGCCATTGAACCGTGTTCTGAAGGCGGGTGCTGAGTTCCGTGTTGCGACTGATATTCCAGACTACGTGCGCCAAACGCTTGAAGAGGTTCCGCACGCGGGGTTTGAACTCGTCGCGCAGGGTGGCGAGGCATGGGGTGATTGGATTTCCACGCGCTATGAGCAAAAGGCACTGCGCGAAGACCGCACGCCGCATTATCTGACGTTCCGTAAGCGGTAATTTCGGGAGCCTCCGGCGGAGGTATTTTTGAACAAAAGAAGCTGGGGCGTGGACGTCTGATGGCCTGCGGTTTATCAGGCCATAACAGATAAGAGGATATTGCTATGTCAGGCCACGGCGCCCCTATTCCGATGACGTCCCGTAAGGGTGCAGCTTTGCG
>DQCL01000222.1 GCA_003533975.1 Octadecabacter sp.
CGATTCCCCTACGGGCTGCCACGTTTTCTTTTAAGCAATTGTTATTCATTGGCTTTTCCTTTCTTCATGTCCAACTCTTCGGATAGGTTGGACACTTTTCCTGCATTCAGCTTCGCAAAACCGCTGTCCGCGAGGCGCGCGCGGTTGGCCTTTTTGGTGTAAACTGCCGCCTGCGTCGTGTCGGAGTGCGCAAGGTAGGAAGCGATCTCCCATTCCGATGCCCCGGCATCCGCAAGTCTGGTGGCCCCGGCCTTCCGCAGCCCGTGCAGCGATCCGGGAACCTGGGCTTCATTGCATCTGTCCCGGAACCAATTGCCCAACGATGCGTCGGCATAGGGCTTATCGCTCTTGTCCTGCGTCACGAACAACAGCCGGTCTTTCGGGACGTGGCGCAGCTCCTCGGCCAGCTCGGGCAGGATCGGCAGGTCAGCCGCTGCATTGCCCTTGTAGTGCTTGCCTTTCCCTCGCCTGTAGGAGATCCGTCCGTTCTTGACGTTCTGGCGACCGACGCGGGTAAGGTCTTGCCGGGCCATGCCGGTATTGAGCGCCAGCAGCAGCACAAGACGGGCCTTGGTGGTCGGCCCGTGCCGCACAAGGAACCGGTCCACCTCGTCGTCTGTCCACGTGTGAAAACCGTCCGGGTTCGTTTTCATGCGTTCGGCATGGCGCGCCGGGTTCGGTCCGGTGTAGCCGAGTTTCTTGGCCGCGAAGTTGAACAGCATCGACATATTCTTCTTGACCGTGTTCGCGGCGGTCGGGCCTTTCTTCTTCGACATGAGAGCTTCGACGTGCCGGACTTCCAGCCGCTCGAATTGATACTTGCCCGCCTCCTTGCGCAGCCAATCCAGCTCAAGCCGGATCGTCCGCTTGCGGCTGTCCGACAGGTTCTGAAAGCGCAGGCTGCGCAGGTATTGCTCGATCAGCCATGCGAGGGTGCCCGCAAGGGCGGTGGATGCGTTCGAGGGCTTGGAACCGGCAAGCGCGGCCTCATATGCCGCCAGAAATTCAGCCGAACCATAGGGACCGGGGATGTTGATGCGGAAGTCTCCGCGCTCAAACTTCCAATAGATGCGGCCCTTGACCACGTTCTTGCGAACGCCGGGATATGGGTTCTTGCGCCGGGTCATCGCAGCAGCTCGTCGGGATCTGGACCTTTGGTGTCGACGTCCATTTTGCCCGCAACAATCTCATGCGACCCATCACGGCGCACCACAACGCGCCACTCTTCAATACCCGCCGCCTGCAACGCCTTGGCGTAACGGGTCAGTTCGATCTGTTTGAGGAGGGCTTTTGTGCCGGGCATTTTGTTACCCCTGTTCGCTCTGCATCGCAGCTGCATCAATGCGCGAGCGGATACCGGAGAGGTTTATGACCACGATCCCCAACGGGGGAACAGGCTTGCCAATCGTTTCGCTCCATTCGGCTTTGTGGGTCTCAACCGAGTCAAGGGCGTTCTGAACGGAAATATCGGCACCATCAACGTGGCCGAACGGAAAGATGTTGCCGATCTGAAAAAATGGTTCCTCAATATTGAAAATCCAGATGTCGTATTCTTGGCCTTCCTCCGTATTGGTCCAAAAGCGCGCGAGGTCTGCGGCTTCGTTGGCCGGGACACCTGCTTTGCAAGCTGCCAAGTAGTAGCCGCTCAGGATGGCATCGTCGCGCGACCAGTCGCGGGGTGATCCTTGTTTCCCCTTTGGGATGCCAAGCCGACCATAGCGGATAATATCTTTGAGATCCTGTGAATTTGCAGCAAGAGCGTCGCGTAACGTTACAGAGTCCATAATACGGTTCCTTGTGAAGTGTCGAGATTCACTATTGATCCGGATTGCGGTTGCGTCAAGCACAAAGTGAGTCTCATCACTTATCATTTCAGCCTCCCCTTTAAGAAAAGTGGCTCTGACCGCCGCCATGCCGTCACAGGATCAAATATCCAGTTCAGGTTGAGGCCAAAGAAGATTGCCAGTCTCGTTACCAACTTGCGCATCACGTCACCCTGTCAATACGCTGTTATGAAACTAGGAATTCGGTGGGATTGTCCCAGCATCGCGGCGGAATCACACATTACTTTGTTGCTGCAAAAGACCCCGAAACATGTGCTGACAACCAGTTTTACAGCCAAATCCTGTGCGGTGTGCACCGGTGCTGCCAGTATTTTATCTTCGAGAACATCCATTGGCCCGCAGGCAATATCCAGTTCTTCATCGGAACAATCCCGTAGGCTGTTGATGTAGTCCTTTTCTGCCAACCAGAGCTGAAACAGGTCAGGGATGCTCCTGGGGCCACTAGCTAGGCTAGGCAGGGTGCCAGCTGCGATTGCGGGAACGGACGCCAGAAGGCTGCGGCGGTTGAATGAATGGGTCATTCTGCCTTCTCCCCGGTCTGATACGCGTACACACCTACTTTGGCTTTGTGCTGCAAAGTGTCTATCTCCGGCCAGATTTCATCGCAAAGCCGATGAATCACCTCGAAGAGCGATTGATACCCGCTCTCGTCCAGATTGATAATCAGCGACGAATCTGACGCCGCAGCCCCTATTCTGGAAAGCCCCTTGATTTGGCCGATCTTGTCGGCAGCGTCGTCTGGGAAATTTCGGCCATAGTACATTTCATGTGGTCTCTTACAGCCCTCTTCGGGCAAGCCGTCTCCGTTCGCACAAATGCGTTTTCTAATCATTGTTCTTCCTTTGGTTTCCGTACCCAATAAGTTAGGTATCATAACCATATTGGTAATTGTGTTGATGTCAACCAAATACTTGGGTATCATCACTATATGAGTATGACTGGGACGCAAATTCGGGCCGCAAGGGCATTGCTTGAGATGGAGCAAGTCACACTGGCGGAGCTTTCTTTGGTCAGCGTGAACACAATTCGAAACATGGAAACAAAAGGGGGGGCGGTTGTGCGTGTTCGATTGGACACCCTCATCAAAGTACGACAGGCCCTTGAAACCGCTGGTATCGAGTTCATCGACAAAAACGGCGGCGGCGCGGGTGTGAGGTTGAAGGTTTGATCGCGCGCCACGCTCGGAAGGAGTCCAAGCCGCGCGCTGTCGGGGTTACTGCGGGACTCGCCGACTAAACCGGATCGCTTTTGGGCTGAAAGAACCTGAAAGACCCAAGGCGCGATCTGGCCTATTCCTTCCAATCCACCATGCGCATGGCCCCGGACACG
>DQCL01000346.1 GCA_003533975.1 Octadecabacter sp.
ATCACAGGTCAGGACATTCTGTTCTTCTGGGTCGCGCGGATGATGATGATGCAGCTGGCCGTCGTCGACGAAGTGCCGTTCAAAACCATCTACCTCCACGGCCTCGTGCGCGATGCCAAGGGCAAGAAGATGTCCAAATCCACGGGCAACGTCATCGACCCGCTCGACATCATTGATGAATATGGCGCCGACGCCCTGCGCTTCACCAATGCGGCGATGGCGTCCCTTGGCGGCGCACTAAAGCTCGACACGCAACGCATCGCGGGCTACCGCAATTTCGGCACCAAACTGTGGAATGCCTGTCGTTTTGCCGAAATGAACGGCGCCTTCGGGCAAGATCGCAGCCATACCGGACCCATATCGGACCCATACCCGACCCATATCACCCAATCCGTTAACAAATGGATCATCGGCGAGACGTCTCGCGCATTAACTGATGTTAACGCCGCCCTTGATACCTACCGTTTCAACGACGCCGCTGACACGCTGTACAAGTTCGTTTGGGGCAAGGTTTGCGATTGGTATGTGGAACTGTCCAAGCCGCTGTTGATGGACGGATCTGACGCAGAAAAGCAGGAAACTCAACGGGTTATGAATTGGGTGCTAAACCAATGCCTGATCCTGATGCACCCGATCATGCCCTTCATTACCGAAGAACTTTGGGCGCTGGATGGCAACGAAACCCTGTTAACACATCAGGACTGGCCCGAATACGGCGCGGATTTGATTGATACATCAGCAGATTCCGAGATGTCTTGGGTCATTCAAGTCATTGAAAACATTCGCTCAACCCGCGCCCAGATGAACGTTCCGGCGGGGCTCTATGTGCCGCTGATCCAAACAGAAGCGGACGATGCCGCCAAAACAGCGTGGGTCAACAACGAAGCCCTGATCAAGCGCCTCGCACGGGTCGAAGACTTGACCGTTGGCGCGGCACCGAAGGGGTCGATGATGGTCGGCACCAAGGGCGCGACGTTCGCCTTGCCATTGGCCGACATCATCGACGTGGATGCGGAAAAAGCCCGCATTACCAAGTCCTTGGGTAAGGTCGAAAAAGAAGCAGGCGGATTGCGCGGGCGTTTGGGCAACCCCAAATTCGCAGAAAACGCCACCGCCGAAGTCGTGGACGAAGCCAAAGCCAACCTCGCGCTACGGGAAGAAGAAATCGCGCAGCTTACGGCGGCCTTGGCCCAGCTTAATGAAATCTAAAGGTGCGCGTGGTTTAATACACCACGCGTTCCACCGCCCGCATCATCCCAAGCGATTTATCGTAAACCAAGGTTAATATCCGACGCCCAGATCCACTCCGCGCCAAAGGAGCAACCCCGCGCACACCAATGGCAGCACTTGTTGTCGCTAAAAATCCACGTCTCGTAAGTTTGGGCATGTAATTCTCCTCCTAAAACATAGATGGTCGTTGCGTTAACCCTTTTCAAAGGGGAACAGACACACCAAACTCCCCGTATGACCAATGACAAAGCAAACGACCCACGCCTAACGCCCCTTGCGGCGTCCCTGCCCTCAACCGTGCCTTTCGTCGGACCAGAGACGCAGGAACGCGCCAAAGGATCCCCATTCAAGGCGCGTCTCGGGGCGAATGAAAGCGTGTTTGGCCCGTCTCCATCTGCCATCCGTGCGATGCGCCAAGCGGCCAAAGATGTTTGGATGTATGCCGATCCGGAAAGCCACGACTTGCGCATGGCCTTAGCGGTGCATCATGTTGTTAACCCTGATGAAATTGTCGTTGGGGCGGGAATTGACGGGCTGCTCGACAGCCTTGTGCGCTTAACGGTCACTGATGGAACGCCGGTGGTAACCAGCGCGGGTGCCTATCCGACATTCAACTACCATGTCACGGGCTATGGTGGGGTGATCCACACGGTGAATTACACCGCTAACTTTGAAGACCCGGACCACCTCCTCGCCAAGGCGCGAGAGGTCGGGGCGAAGCTGATATACCTGTCCAACCCAGACAACCCGATGGGCACACACCACACAGGCGCAACACTACAGCGCATGATTGAAAGCGTGCCCGAAGGCTGCCTTTTGGTGTTAGACGAGGCCTACCTCGAACTTGCTCCCAAGGGGGCCGCCCCTGCCATCAATACCAATGATAGACGTGTGATCCGCTTGCGCACGTTCTCTAAGGGATATGGTATGGCGGGTGCACGTGTCGGGTACGCCATTGGGCATAAGTCATTGATTTCATCGTTTAATCGCGTGCGTAATCACTTCGGGATGAGCCGTACTTCGCAAGTCGGCGCACTGGCTGCGCTGGACGATCAAGCTTGGCTGGGTGACGTTTGCGAAAAGGTCGAGGAGGCGCGCCAGCGGCTTTATGAAATCGCCGCAGAAAACGGGTTGGAAGCGATCCCGTCTGCCGCCAATTTCGTCGCGATAGATTGCGGGAAAGACGGCGCGTTTGCCCGTGCCGTTCTCACGGCACTTGGCGATTTAGGCATCTTTGTGCGGATGCCTTTCGTCGCGCCGCAAGACAGATGCATCCGAATTTCATGCGGCACACCAAAAGATATGACGCTGGTTGCGAAAGCCCTGCCCAAAGCATTGAAGCAAGCAATTGCCAGCACACAAAAGGTTTAGGTGATTTTTCAACGTTAGAGGCTAAGTTCGGGGGAATAGCTGCCCGAGGTCGACATGCGCAACCACTCTCGCCGCGTTGAAAACTACACGACTGCCTTCTTGGTCACGTCTGGCGTGATCTTGTTTATGGTGTTTTTTACACTCGCGGCCACAAAAGGCTTCACTTGGGTTTTGCTATCCGCAGCAATTATCGACGGATTTGTTCGTTTCACCGCTGCACGTCTTGACGTGCGCGCGGGATAAATCTGCCAGTGTTTGGCTTGCCGCTTCTAATGCGCCCTTGCCATGCGGGATGCCCAGCGCCTTTAGGCCTGCATCAATCGTTCCCAAGAACCCCAGCACCATATGACCATTCACATGGCCCATGTGTCCAAGGCGGAAAAATGCGCTCGTCGGTGTCCGTCCTAAACCTATGCCCAACGTGACGCCCATTGTGTCTTCGCACCATTCCCGAAGGGCATCTGCCTGCCCCTCCTCCAGGCTCAAAGATGTCACGGCACGCGATCGCTCGTTCACGTTCGCGACGTTTATTTCCATCGGGCCGTCCACACTCCACACATCAATCGCGGCCCATATTGCATGGGCCAACCCGTCATGGCGTGCCCAGACGTTTTCCAGCCCTTCTTCGCTAATCATATCAAGCGCTTCACGCAGCCCATAGATGTGGTGCGTTGGGGCCGTCCCATCAAAGAGTTTCCAGTACTCGTCCATTTCAATGCGCGGGCGCCAGTCCCAGTAGCGCGAAACCTTCTGGGTCTTCTCTCGCACGGTGTTTGCTTTGTCATTAAACCACACAAACCCGAGCCCCGGCGGCGTCATCAACCCCTTCTGGCTGGCAGAAACGGTGATATCCACGCCCCAATCATCCATGTAGTATTCGTCGCATCCAAGCGACGCGATGCAATCGCACATCAGCAAAGCATCATGCCCTGCAACATCCATCGCGGCGCGTATGCCTTTGACATCATTAAGAACACCCGTCGACGTATCCACCAGAACAGTCAGCACCGCTTTGATGCGCCCCTCAGTGTCAGCCTTCAGCACAGCCTCAACTTGGGCGAGATCCACCGCATTACTATTCCCAAAATCAATCGTCTCTACAGTGGCACCAAGACCCTCTGCCATTTCCCCCCAGCCCTCACAGAACCGCCCCGTCGCCAGAACCAAAACCGTGTCACCTGCACCAATCACGTTGGACAGGGCCGCTTCCCAGGCGGCATGGCCATTACCGATATAGATCGCGACGTTGTGCTGCGTGCCTGCCAGTGCTTTAAGGTCCGGAATTACGCTATGCGTCACCTCATGCAGTTCGCCGGTATAAATGTTGGGCGCAGCACGATGCATGGCACGTAAGACACGGTCAGGCATGACAGACGGGCCAGGAATTGCCAGATAGGTTAAGCCATTTGCAAACATCAGCACCGTCCTTATGTGATCGAATAGAAGCGACATTAGCCAACGCCTGACGCGCGTCAATGCTCCCCTTTCGCAAACCCGCATTTAAGCTTAGATGATATATATGCCTTGCAAAACGAGGCGCTATAATGGACCTGTTGAATGCCTTCACAATCACAGTCATCGACATATTCTAGCGCACAAATGTTGCGTTGGCTTTGGGTGAATTATCTAAGTAAATTCAAAATCTGGCTGGCAATTTCTGTGCTTCTAATGATGATTGAGGGCGCAACTTTCGGCTCAATCAGCTTTATGATGCAGCCGATGTTTGACCGCGTTTTCGTGGGTGGAGACGCCGGGAGCATATGGACCGTCGGATTGATCATTCTGGGGATCTTTCTTGTTCGTGCCGTCGCCGCGTTGTTCCAAAACGTTATGATGAAGTATGTCTCCCAACGAAGCGGTGAAAATCTACGATCTGACCTTATGAAGCACATCATTGGGCTTGATACAGCTTATCACCAAACCCACCCCCCCGGACAGATGATCGAGCGTGTGCAAGGGGATGTCGCATCGCTAAGCATGGTTTGGACGCAACTGATAACCGGGCTCGCGCGGGACTTGATCGCTTTGATCAGTTTGTTGTCGGTCGCGTTTTGGATCGATTGGAAATGGATGATGGTCGCGCTGATCGGCATCCCGATCGTTGTGATTCCAGCGGTGATGCTTCGAACGTTTGTGCGCCGCAAAGCACTTGCAGCACGGACTGTCTCCGCAGAAATTTCGACCCGCATGGACGAGGTGTTCCACGGA
The DNA here is from genome assembly GCA_003533975.1 of Octadecabacter sp. Classification (GTDB taxonomy): domain Bacteria; phylum Pseudomonadota; class Alphaproteobacteria; order Rhodobacterales; family Rhodobacteraceae; genus Octadecabacter. Next base: position 4,810 of record DQCL01000346.1, read on the forward strand.
ATAACCCAAGTCAAACTAAACAGCCTCGAAGGCTACCAAACCAACCGTTTCAACAAACTCTTAAAACGGCGTGTCGGGACAGAAGTCGAAGCACAATTCGGGCAGGAGCTTTTGTCGGGGTCTGTAGATATCATGGCAGGNNGGCGAAAAAACCGTCGGCCAATTCATGGCGTTTTTCACTGCGATGGCGATCGCATTTGATCCACTTCGCCGCCTCGCCAAAATTTTCGGAACATGGCAAACTGCCGCCGCCGCGATTGAACGGTTGCTGGATGTATTTGACACGAAGCCAACGCTGTTGTCCCCACAATCCCCCGCGCCCGCGCCCACCACAGCGCCGGAAATCACGTTTAACGATGTCTCTTTGAGCTATGGTGATCTGCCCGTCCTGCACGGAACGACCTTCACCGCGCAGGCGGGCCAGACCACCGCCCTTGTGGGGGCATCCGGCGCCGGGAAAAGCACGCTGTTCAACGTCTTGACCCGCTTGGTTGAACCCCAAGACGGAAGCGTTACGCTTAACGGTACCCCCATCAACACACTCACCCTAACTGATCTGCGTGCCCTCGTTTCTACCGTTTCACAGGACGCAGCTTTGTTTGATGAAACCCTGCGTGAGAACATCCTGCTTGGGCGGGAAGGCCTGAGTGACGACGCCATTCAAGCAACTCTTAAAGACGCCCATGTCGCAGACTTTCTTGAGAACCTTCCAGAAGGCCTTGAAAGCGCAGCAGGCCCGCGTGGGTCCAACCTGTCAGGCGGCCAGCGCCAACGCGTAGCCATCGCACGCGCGTTGCTGCGGGACACCCCGATATTGCTTTTGGACGAAGCGACAAGCGCTCTTGATACGAAATCAGAGGCCATTGTCCAAAGCGCGTTGGATCGTCTCGCTGAAGGACGCACAACCCTCGTGATCGCCCACCGATTGTCGACCATCCAGAACGCGCACAAGATCGTTGTAATGGACAAGGGCAAGGTCGTAGACGAAGGCTCCCATACGGACCTATTGGCCCGTGGCGGTCTGTATGCTGATCTTTATCGCCTGCAGTTTCGTGACGGCAAACAACTGGTGGACCATGAAAACCGCCCCAAGCGCGCCCTTACCGCAGCCAAATCGCAAGATCGCCCTCAATCGTGGCTACCACGCCTGTTCAAACGCTGGCAGCGCCCCTAAGTGGCACGTATGAACGCACGCACCCTCCTGCGCCTTTCGGGGCCTGACGCCAATGATTTCCTGCAAGGGCTGATCACGAATGATGTGAACAAAGCCAGAGATAGCCTTGTCTACGCAGCCCTGCTTACGCCACAGGGCAAATTCATCGCTGATTTCTTTGTCACATCCGATGCTGACGCGCTGTTGGTAGATGTTGCAACATCGCACGCACCTACGCTGGCACAACGCCTTACGATGTACCGTTTGCGCGCGGATGTGCAGATCGAAGAAAGCCCACTCGATGTGTCGCGCGGAACGGGCCCTGCGCCAAACAATAGCCAGCCCGACCCACGCCACAGCGCGCTCGGTTGGCGCTTGTACAGCGACACAAACCAGTCAGACGATACGGATTGGGATGCCCTGCGCGTTACACACGTCATACCGGAAACGGGAATTGAACTTACGCCGGACACCTACATCCTTGAGGCGGGTTTTGAACGTCTGAACGGCATCGACTTTCGCAAGGGCTGCTATGTCGGTCAAGAAATCGCGGCCCGCATGAAACACAAAACCGAACTAAAAAAGGGCCTCGTGCAGGTCTCGATTGACGGCGCAGCGCCAATCGGCACGCAGATCACAGCGGATGGCAAACCCGCGGGAACGCTCTATACGCAATCAAGTGGTTTGGCCCTTGCGCATTTGCGCTTTGATCGCGCTACAGGTGCCATGCTCGCAGACGAGGCCACCCTGCACCGCACCTAGGCTTTGTCTTTGTTCCCAAAATATCCCAGCCGCAGGCGACGCCTACCTTTAGGCGCGCTCAGAATATTCCATCGTTTCAGTATCAACGACGATATCAGTGTCCTGCCCAACAAACGGCGGAACCATGACGCGTACACCGTTGTCCAAAATAGCTGGCTTGAACGAATTGGCCGCAGTTTGGCCCTTAACGACCGGCTCAGTCTCGACGATTTTACAGACCACCTTTTGCGGAAGGCGCGCGTTCAACGCCTCTTCCTCGTAGAATTCCACGACAGCAATCATACCATCTTGCAAGAACGGGCGGCGTTCGCCCAACAATTCTGCAGGCAGTTCGATCTGCTCGTAGGTTTCTGTATCCATGAAAACCAACATTCCATCTGATTCATAAAGGAACTGTTGATCTTTTTGCTCCAGACGGACCTTCTCGACTTTGTCGGCGGACCGGAAGCGTTCGTTTAACTTGGAACCATTGCGCAGATTGCGCATTTCCACCTGCGCGAACGCACCACCCTTACCGGGCTTCACATGATCCGTCTTCACTGCGACCCAAAGGCCACCATTATGCTCAAGCACGTTGCCGATGCGGATTTCGTTACCGTTAATTTTTGCCATGGCTCAAATGTGTCCAAAAGTTGTCAAAAGGTTGAAGGAAAGTTGTCGAAGCCTATATCTTGGGTTGGGGTACCGTGCAAGCCAACCAGATACTGTTTACGAATTGCCCAAGGTATGCTAAAAATGCATAGCTGCCATTCCAAATGAAGAACCCCGAATCGGACAGGAACTGTCATATTGCCTAAATCGCCAGCTTCAAGGGCGAAAACAAAAAAGGATCGACTATGCGAGATTTCGTCGACGGCACAGCATTCAACAACGAACAAGGCAACCGCGCACGCAAGCTATTTGCAGCCGTCGTGTTGGCCGCGTTGGACGACGCGATTGCGGACGATAAGAAGTATGGCAACGGCCCAGAACAGATCGCACGCTGGGCACGTTCCCGCGATGGCCGTGAAGTTCTGTCTTGCGCTGGCATCGACCCCAACGAACGCGTTGTGACTGGCCTGATGGACTTCGTCGGCAAAGGTGTCCGTACCTCTGTGGCCCTTTCACGCGAAGAAAGCGAACGCCGCGCTGTGGCTGAAGCGGAAGCTGCCGACATGGAAACACGCGCCGCTTAAGACCTTCTAAGAATTAGACTGCCAAAGAACGCGATCCTCTGCTCGGGGTCGCGTTTTTCTTTTGTCTCACGTCCCTGTTTGATCGCGCGCGAAAATGAAGAGCCAGACAAACACCGGCGCCGCTTCCATCAACGCGAGGATGGCAATCAGCACACGCATCTTTACCCCAACAAAGCGCCGCCAAAGCAGTGCAGAACAGGCAAGCGACAATCCGATCTCAAGCGGTCCGATAATGCCAGCGTGATGATCACGGTCCCAATAGCTCACCGGGCTTTGGAAAACCCAATTGCTGAGTGGCCAGAAATGCGCGCGCCCGTCATCATGATGCAGTAGAAAGTCCAGACCTAGATGCAGCATTGCTGCGCCGCATAGCGCGATCGCCCAAGTCGACCGCGCTACAATCGCGAGCGCCAATCCAATCCCCCAGAGCACCAGCGAATTATCGATCCTGAAGATACTTTGCCATGCACCCGAGAAATACATCTGCACAAATACGACCTGCGGATCAGTCCCAAGAACGAACAAATGCGTGCCCGCCAAAAGATAAAGCGACAGATCCGGGATCATAGCCCCCGCCAATGCCGCAGCCGTAACTTTGGGCAAATCGGCCTTACCGAACGCCGTTAAACCGAAAATCAGGTGGGCTGGTGTGTTCATGCTCTTCCCTCGGACGTCAGGCCTGCCTAGACACGTAGCGTGGAGGAACGGCATGGCTAAGGCAATCATGATCCAAGGTGCTGGGTCCAACGTGGGGAAATCCATGTTGGTGGCTGGCCTGTGTCGCGCCGCCGTCAAACGCGGACTGACTGTCGCGCCGTTCAAACCACAAAACATGTCCAACAATGCCGCGGTCACGTCAGACGGCGGTGAAATTGGCCGCGCGCAGGCGCTACAGGCCCGCGCCTGCGGGCTGGCGCCACATACGGACATGAACCCCGTGTTGTTAAAACCTGAAACGGACGTGGGCGCGCAGATCATCGTGCAAGGACAACGATTTGCCACAATGAAAGCGCGTGAATACGGATCCCGCAAGGCAGACTTGATCGGGCCCGTCTTGGAGAGTTACCGCCGCCTAGCTGCCCCCTATGACCTGATTATAATTGAGGGCGCCGGGTCCCCCGCCGAAATCAATCTACGCGCAGGCGACATTGCCAACATGGGCTTTGCCGAGGCCGCCGACTGCCCCGTTGTCTTGGTCGGCGACATTGATCGTGGCGGGGTGATTGCCCAGCTTGTTGGGACGGATGCGATCCTGCCGATTGAGGACCGCGCACGCATCAAGGCTTTTGCAATCAATAAGTTTCGCGGCGATCCTTCGCTGTTCGCTGACGGCATGAGTGCAATTGCCGAGCACACGGGCTGGGCGCCGCTTGGCATTGTGTCGTGGTTTGAGGATGCTTGGAAGCTGCCCGCCGAAGACGTGATGGACGTGGCGACCCGCAAGGGTGGCGCCATCAAGGTGGTTGTCCCGCGCCTGAACCGCATTGCGAATTTTGATGATCTTGACCCGCTCGCCGCGCAACCAGATGTCACTGTCGAGATTATCGAAGCGGGCCGTCCCCTGCCCGCTGATGCTGACCTTGTGCTGATACCGGGCTCAAAATCGACGATTGCTGATCTGGCCCATTTTCGCGCCCAAGGCTGGGACATAGACCTGCAAGCGCACGCCCGACGTGGCGGGCATGTGTTGGGTATCTGCGGTGGCTACCAGATGCTTGGACGCGAGATTACCGACCCCGACGGCATCGAGGGGCCAGCGTGCCGCGTGGAGGGCCTCGGGTTGTTGGACGTCTCCACGACCATGTCAGAGCACAAGCGGCTCGCGCTCAGCAACGCCACGTTTGATGTGACGGGTGATACCGTTACGGGGTATGAAATTCATATCGGGGACACTGTCGGGCCGGATTGTACGAATGGCTGGCTCACGATTGATGGCCGCCAGATCGGTGCGGCGAGTGCGGATGGGCGCATCAAAGGCTGTTATTTGCACGGGCTGTTTGCGTCCGATCCGTTCCGCGCGTCCTATATGGCAAGCATCGGCGCACCCGTGCAGACGATGCACTACGACGCTGGTGTCGACGCCACGCTTGATGCACTCGCGCAGCATCTGGAAGACTGCCTCGACGTTGATCGCTTGTTTAGCTTGGCGCAGACTGTTTCATAGCAGCGCGTTTAGCGGATTAGTCGAACTCTTGGCTCGACAGGATGCGGTAAATTTCACGGCGTACCAGCTTGCGAACGTTGCGTGTAATACGTTCCCCAAGGGGGCCAGTCAGTTCTTCGCGCACAACTTCAGAAACCAACGCGCGTAGTGCTTCTTCGTCCAAAGAAACGCCGCCCGCCTCTAACAGGCCGTCAAGGTCGTCGTCGCCGTACTCATCCTGTGTGCTATCGTTGGTCGCCATTTCTGGCGCGGCGCCCGTGTCGGCATCGCTTACCTGCTCCGGCTCAACACCCGCCTTGCGGTGTTCGAATTCGATGGGTGCATCGTCTGTTTCAAGGTCGGGATTGAATTCTGGCGCAGGTGCTGTTGCTTCTTCCGCATCTTGAACATCATCAAATTTCCGCGCGACAGCGCCGGGCCAAGCGATGGTTTCACCCATCAAATCACCCGCATCTTCGCTGCCATCAGGTTCAAAATCTTCGATTTCGTTGCTTACTGCAGCTTCCAATTCCGCGATCGTTGCGACCAATTCGGAGCGATCAGGCGTTTGCACGACATCTTCGCTATCGCCGCCTTCGACAGGAACAGCTGCAATGCCAGCTTTGCGTGCTTCGTTGACCGAATCCCAAACCATGTCGGTCAGCGGGAGCGGACCTTCGTCGGCGTCATTCTCCGTTTCGGGATTAGACGCAGATGTTTCTTCGATTTCTTCGACCCATTCGTCTTCGTCATGGGCGTTTTCATCATGGGCGTTGTTGTCTACTTCGACCGCATCTTCAGACGATGCGTTATTGTCCACCACCAACAGTGCCGGTGTTAGTACAAACTTATCTGGTTTTGATTCGGAGGTCTCAGCGGGCGCCTCTGGGGCATTTTGCACTGGTGCAGCATCTACCTCGACAGGCGCAGGATCACGCGTACGCGCCTTATCTCCATCGCTTACAAGCCTACGGATGGAAGACAACACGTCTTCAATTTCTACATTCGTCACTGGATCGGACATTGTTCATCCTGCTTAAGCCTCAGGCGTACAGTTTAGCCTGCCCGCCGTCACCAAACAACCGATAGTCGGTATTTGATCTATTCGCCGATGGATTCGAGAACGCGGTCCAATGCTTGGCCTTGCTGCGAATAGGTCGCTGGCGCCTCGCGGACAAGATTATAATAGGCCGCCGGATCATAGCTTTGCACGCCGAGGTTAAGGTGTTCAGCCGTGAGCAAACCCATTGTTGCAAGAACGCGGTAGCTGGCCACAACCTCATCGGCTTGTGCCGAAATCATGTTTGCCTGCGCATCAAGCAGCTCTTGCTCGGCGTTCAAAACATCCAATGTTGTGCGGGCACCCAATGTTGCCTCTTCGCGCACGCCTCGAAAAGCTGTGCGTGCGGCACGAATTTGTAGGTTTGACGCTTCGAGACTGGCACGCGCAACACGCAAGATCGCATAAGCATTGCCAACATTCTGGCTCACGCCTTGGGTCATCACGAGCAGACCAGAACGCGACGCATCGCGGCGCGCTTGCGCCTGACGGATCACAGACTGCAACTGCCCACCCTGATAGATCGTTCCACCATAGGTCAGGCCCAATTGCTGCGAAGCTGTGCCTTCGTCATTTAGGCCCAAGGACCCATTAAGGCTTAGACGTGGGTTCAACGCTGCTTCGGCGCGGCGGATGTTTAATTCAGCCGCAGTAACACCATGCTGCGCACCAATCACATCAGGGTGCTGGCGCATCGCAAAGGCGCGCGCGTCTTCAAGGTTGTGTTGCAACGTCGCATGGGAAACGACGCTCAGGCGGCCCGGCGCACGCCCAACGGCCGCGCGAAATTCTTCGTTTGCTTGCGTCAAAGCCCCTTCAGCCGCGGCCAATAAGCTTTGCGCAGCTGCAAGCCGCGCTTCAGCCAGCGATACGTCTGTACGCGTGACTTCCCCAACTTCGAAACGATCACGTGCCGCGCGAAGTTCTTGATTGATCACGCTCACATTGCTGCGGCGAAGTGCCAAAAATTCAGACTGGCGACGTACGTTCATATAGGCATCAACCGCGCGGAGCAGAACTTGTTGTTCAACCTGAACAAGACCCTGTCGCGTCTGTAAAACCACTTCCTTTTGCGCTTCAGTCGCAAGCGCGCTCGTCCCACCGTCATGCAACAGAAGGCTCGCAGAGATGGAAACAGTCCCGCTTAGATTGTCGGAGAGATTGCTTGACGATGGTGACGCTGACGAGGACGCATAAACCGCCTGCGCTTGCCAGCTAATAATCGGACGCAATGCCGCCAACGACTGGGCGACATCCTCATCTGCGGCACGCAGCAGCGCGCGGTTCTGATCAAGTAAGCCAGAATTGTGGTACGCGTCACGTAACGCATCCGCCAAGGTTTCGGCACGCGCTGGCGACGAAACGACCATCAGCGCGACGCACATTGCGCCAAACAGACGTCCAAGTGTCATAGTCAAGATCGCTTCCTCTTCAATCAGGCCATCAAAATAGATGCACCTCGTACAAAAGTTTCTATCAGAAACTGAAGGCTGCTTCTTTCGCAAAACCCGCCAAAACCGGCGCACTTGCGTTAAACGACATGCGCCAATTAACAGTGCCGTCAATTTTACGACCGACGCGGACAACGCCCAAAGCGTTCTCTGCGAAAATAGCAACAATGCGTCCGCCATCCTTCACTTGTGCCAATAGGTCTGCAGGAACTTGTTCAACAGCGCCTTGCAAAAGGATCACGTCGTAGGGACCGTTCTTCGCCGCGCCATCTATAAGTGCGCCTTCGAATACGGCGGCATTATCAATGCCATGATCGGACAAGTTCTGCTGCGCTTCTTCTGCTCGGCTACTATCGTCTTCGACAGCAACAACAAAATCTGCCAACTGTGCAAGAACCGCAGTCGAGTAGCCCAGCCCGCATCCAAGATCGAGAATGACATCACTTGGCTGGATATCAGCAGCCTCAAGCATTTTGGCAAATGTGCGCGACTCAAGCAGCACCCGCCCTGCGCCAATTTCGATATTTTCACCGACATAGGCTGCTTCGCGCTTTGCGTCTGGCACAAAATCTTCGCGCGGCACGCTCAAGAGCGCATCGATGATCGGAAATTTGGTCACATCTGATGGGCGAACCTGAGTGTCCACCATCATTGTTCTACGGGTTTGGTAATCAGCCACGAGCTAAACTCTTTCGTTCAGAATCTACCACTCGTTCATGCCACAGCGCTTGGCTGTCGGCAACGTCCATTGTGCCTTACCTCACGGTTCTTGATGAGCATATGCAAACGCCCTATTGAACCGACCTAGATTCGTCGCTAAAGCACCCTCACAACCACAGGACGGCGAGTTGGCGGAGTGGTTACGCAGCGGATTGCAAATCCGTTTACACCGGTTCGATTCCGGTACTTGCCTCCATTTTATCACTTAAAACAATGTCTTACGGCATGGAATTCCGAA
>DQCL01000216.1:0-408 GCA_003533975.1 Octadecabacter sp.
CACGCAATCGTGAAAGCCTGCGCGCAACAGCTTGAAGGCGCGCGAGGGCTCGCCTACATCTGTTACAAATGTGAAAGGCCCGCAAATGACCATCCGATCTGACCTCGCTGACACTGTTGGTAACACTCCTCTCATTCGTCTGAATGCAGTGTCCGACGAGACGGGTTGCGAAATTTTGGGTAAAGCCGAATTTATGAACCCTGGTCAGTCCGTTAAGGACCGCGCGGCGTTGTTCATTATCCGTGATGCGGTGGCCAAGGGGCTGCTGAAACCGGGGGGCACGATCGTTGAAGGCACGGCTGGCAACACGGGCATCGGCCTTGCGCTGGTTGGGGCGTCCATGGGGTTCAAAACCGTCATTGTTATTCCTGAGACCCAGTCTGAGGAAAAGAAAGAGATGTTGCGCCT
>DQCL01000216.1:502-4238 GCA_003533975.1 Octadecabacter sp.
CTGGGCCAACCAGTTTGACAATGTCGCCAACCGCCAAGCGCATATCGAAACGACGGGTCCTGAAATTTGGGAACAAACGGGCGGCAAGGTTGACGGGTTTATCTGCGCGGTTGGATCTGGCGGAACACTTGCCGGTGTCGCGATGGCGCTTCAGCCAAAGGGCGTGAAGATCGGCCTTGCGGATCCAGACGGGGCTGCGCTGTTCAACTATTACACCAAAGGTGAATTGAGCATGACGGACGGGAGCTCAATCAATGAGGGCATCGGTCAGGTGCGCATCACCAAGAACCTTGAGGGGCTTACACCGGATTACAACTACAACATCCACGATGCGGATGCGTTGCCTTATGTGTTTGATCTTCTTCAGAACGAAGGTTTGTGCCTTGGGGGATCAAGCGGTGTGAACATTGCTGGCGCTGTTCGGATGGCCAAAGACATGGGGCCGGGCCATACGATTGTAACGATGCTGTGCGATTACGGTACGCGGTATCAGTCCAAACTGTTCAACCCTGACTTCCTACGCGAAAAAGGGCTGCCTGTGCCAAGCTGGCTGGACAAAGAGCCAATGGAACTCCCGTCAGTCATGGAAGATGTGTAATGCGTTTTATAAGGCTTTGCCTTGTGTTGCTTCTTGCTGCGTCACCTGTGTGGGCGCAAGATGACGACACCCCTGTCGCGGTTGTCCAAGAAACTGTCGTTGGCGAAACCTTTGCTGATGAAGCAAAGTGGGACAGCTTTACAGCCCGTGTTGAGCGCGCAATTGAAGCGGGGCTTGCCTCCAATTCGGTTTTGGCAGGACTACGAAGAGAGCTTGTGGATTGGCGTGATACGTTTCTGATGCGACAATCCATGAACGGGTCGCGCATTGCCACGGTAAGTGCGCAGCTTGTTGCGCTGGGTGCGGCGCCCGAAGCAGGGGGCGAGGACGCGCGGATTGCGACCCGACGCGGCGAACTAACCGCCCAACTGAATGACCTTAGTGTTCCCGTTACATTGGCCATTGAAGCCCACACGCAAGCGGATGGTTTGATCGGTGAGATCGACAGCCTGATGCGCAACCGCCAGACCGAGAACTTTCTCGCGCGGTCCCAATCCCCGTTGAACCCAAGCGGGTGGAACGCGACGTGGGAATCCCTAGTGGCCGCGACACGTGGGATCAAAGGTGAAGTGGAAAGCGAAGTTTCCAACCCGAGCCGCCAAACAAAATTTGTGAGCAACTTACCAGCCATTCTTGTGCTGCTTGCCGTCGCGGTCGTGTTTCTTATCCGCGGACGAGCGTGGTTTAGGGTCGTGGCAGACGCGATTGTTTCACGCTTTCGGCGCGGGAATGCGGTTGTTCAATTCGTCCTATCGCTCGGGCAGATTATTATCCCACTCATCGGTCTCATTGCGCTGGCCCAAGCGCTTGAGCTTGTGGGGATGTCTGGACGCCGGCTTGGAGCGATTGTCGAAGTTCTTCCAGCGTACGGATTTCTCGCGATTGTCGGTCATTGGCTTGCGGGGCAGTTGACGCCTTACAACATGGATGCGGAAATGCACCCGCTTGGTATGTCGCCACAAATTTCGGCCCGCACCCACAAGCGTTTCATCATGTTGGGTTACGCGATGATGCTTTTTGGGTTCGCTCAGACTTTCATATCGTCCAATAATTTCAGCGCCACGTCAGAAGCTTTGGTGATGTTTCCGTTCGGGTTCCTACTTGCTTGGGTGCTTTACTTGTTTGGTAAAGTTCAACGAAGCAGTGCCGCCGACTTGAGCGATGACGCCCCGCGCCAATTCAGGGCCGGTCTACGTAGCGCGTATGGCACAGGGCTGATTATTGCGGCACTGGGTGGCTTTCTTCTGGCCTGTCTCGGCTATGCCAATGCCTTTGAGGGCGTCACCTATCCGGCTGCTTTGTCAGTCGTGGTGATCGCTGTTTTGATGCTATTGCAACGTTTGGTTGTTGATGGTTACGCGTTGTTTTCTAAAGCGGATGGAGCGGCCTCAGAAGCGCTTATCCCTGTGTTGATCGGCATTGCCCTTGTGCTGCTTTTCTTGCCGGTCTTCGCGCTGATTTGGGGGGCCAATGTCACCGATATTACTGAGCTTTGGACGCGGTTCGGTGAGGGGTTTAGCATTGGGGATACCAAGATTTCGCCATCGAACTTCATGCTGTTCGCAGTTGTCTTTGTCGCCGGTTACGCCGCGACGCGAATGGTCCAAGGTGCATTGCGTTCAAGTGTTTTGCCCCGCACCAAGATGGATGTGGGCGGGCAGAATGCGGTTGTTTCTGGATTGGGCTATGTCGGGATATTTCTGGCGGCGGTTGTGGCGATTACCACCGCAGGCATCGACCTAAGCGGCCTCGCGATTGTTGCGGGGGCTTTGTCGGTTGGTATCGGTTTTGGTTTGCAAAACATCGTGTCCAACTTTGTTGCGGGGATCATTTTGCTGATTGAGCGGCCGATCAGCCAAGGCGACTGGATCGAGGTCGGCGGACAGATGGGGTATGTGCGCGATATCTCGGTGCGCTCAACCCGCATTGAGACGTTTGATCGTACGGATGTGATTGTTCCCAACGCTGATCTTGTGAGCAACCAAGTCACCAACTGGACGCGCGGTAACAGCGTTGGCCGTGTGATCGTACCGGTTGGCGTGGCCTATGGCACGGACACCGACAGGGTCACAGGCATCTTGCAAGAGATTGCGGAAGCGCATCCCATGGTGCTGTTGAACCCACGTCCGTCTGTGGTGTTCCAGGAGTTTGGTGCGGACAGCCTTAACTTTGAAATCCGCGCGATCTTGCGGGATGTGAACTACGTGCTAACGGTTAAGTCCGAAATGAACCACGCGATTGCAAAGCGTTTCGTGGAAGAAGGCATTGAGATACCATTTGGACAACGCGACATCTGGTTGCGCAATCCAGAGGCATTGGATTTTGGTGCCAAACGAGCAGCCCGAAAGCCAAGTGCACCCAAGCCGAAAGGGGACACAAAATCATGACCAAGCCGTTGTTTATTGAAGATGCCTACCTGCGCGAAGCTGAGGCGCGTGTGTTTGCTGTCACGGATGAAGGCGGGCTCATTCTGGAGGATTCGATATTTTATGCGACCAGCGGTGGGCAACCGGGAGATAGTGGTAAGCTGACGTGGGATGGTGGCGCAATCGAGATTGCGACGGCAGTAAAGGGCGACGGCGGGACCATTATTCTTGTGCCAGCGGAGCCCAGTGCTTTGCCGCCCGTCGGCGCCGTTGTGACGCAAGTGTTGAATTGGGAACGCCGCCATCGCCACATGCGGGTACATACTGCGCTGCATTTGTTATCTGTCGTCATTCCTCTGCCTGTCACAGGCGGGTCGATCGGCACTGAAAAGGGGCGGCTTGATTTCGATATGCCAGACGCAATCGAGGACAAGGCGGTGCTTGAAGACACAATGAACAAACTCATTGAGTGTGATTTTGAAGTGTCGAGCGAGTGGATCAGCGAAGAAGAACTCGCCGCGAAGCCTGAGCTGGTCAAAACAATGTCCGTTGCCCCCCCCAAAGGGGCAGGGCGCATTCGCCTTGTGCGCATAGGAGAAGGCGAAAACACCGCCGATTTGCAGCCCTGTGGCGGCACGCATGTCCGCTATACGTCCGAAATCGGCCGCGTTCGTTTGGGTAAGGTCGAAAAAAAGGGCAAGCAGAACCGTCGTGTCTACATGCACTTGGATACATGACGTTTCAATTGGCCGCGCGTCTTGTGGTGCTTGTC
>DQCL01000091.1 GCA_003533975.1 Octadecabacter sp.
CAGGCCCATCCAGCTGTTCAACCGCCTCGCGCTGCGCGGGGTTCAAGCCCTCCAGATAATCAACAGCATGGGCAGCCATCGCCCGTTGTGACAGGGACGGCTTGGATTGGGGCGCGCTTTCAAAAGCGTCTTCATCGGAAAAATTGCTCATGTCGTTTGTTTATCCCGCATATGCGCCCACCGCAAACCCTGTGTTCACTTTATGTTCATACCGCAACCGCCAGAAAGTCCCGTTTATTGAAGGTGATTTTGGGCCTGCTTTCTTGACCTTTGCAAAACTTCATGTAGCAATCCCCGTATCAACCTGGAGGGTAATATGAAGAAAACTATTATTAGTACTACTATGGCACTTAGCCTATTCGCATCCGCATCTTTTGCGGACAACAGCGTGCCAGTCATGCAGATGGACGAAAGCATCATCAAAAACCAAACCGCTACCGAGGCAAACCCTACAAGCGCGGCAGTTCCGATTATCATCTTCACGCTACTTGCCCTCTTGGCATCTAGAGCCGATACGCCGCTGACTCCAGCATAGCACTCTTTGAGCGCTCAGAAGTTTAATATTAATACGGTTGGCGGGCTCGGCCTGCCAACCGTAATTGCGTGGACGCACCTAGCTTCAGCCAAACCTTCTTTATAGGGCGTGATAGCGCTAAACCACCTCGTAACATTTAGTTTACACCCGTCGAAAAACCCCCATAAATGCTGCAACTGCAAAATCCACCATCATAACGGGGGGCCAACACATGGCTGACTTTCAAAAGATCCTGATTGCCAATCGGGGTGAGATCGCCATCCGTATTATGCGGGCAGCCAACGAGATGGGTAAGAAGACCGTCGCGGTCTTCGCAGAGGAAGACAAACTTGGTCTTCACCGCTTCAAAGCGGATGAGGCCTACCGCATCGGCGAAGGCCTTGGCCCTGTCGCCGCTTACCTATCCATCGAAGAAATCATCCGCGTGGCGATTGAATCAGGCGCAGATGCCATTCACCCGGGTTATGGGCTGTTGTCTGAGAACCCCGAATTCGTGGATGCTTGTGAAAGCAATGGCATCAAATTCATTGGCCCCAAGGCCGAGACAATGCGCATGTTGGGGGACAAGGCCAGCGCACGCGACGTCGCGGTTGAGGCTGGCGTGCCCGTCATTCCCGCCACGGACGTGCTGGGCGACGATATGGCGCTTATCAAGAAACAAGCGGCCGACGTTGGCTATCCTTTGATGCTCAAGGCGTCATGGGGCGGCGGTGGCCGCGGGATGCGTGCCATCAATTCCGAGGACGAGTTGGAAGAAAAGGTGCTTGAAGGCCGCCGCGAGGCCGAAGCCGCATTCGGCAACGGTGCTGGCTTCCTTGAGAAAATGATCGTGAAAGCCCGCCACGTTGAAGTGCAAATCCTCGGTGACAGCCACGGTTCCATCTATCATTTGTGGGAACGTGATTGCTCTGTGCAGCGCCGCAACCAAAAGGTCGTTGAGCGCGCCCCCGCCCCGTATCTGTCCGGCACCCAGCGCGAACAGCTATGCGCACTTGGCAAAAAGATTTGCGAACATGTGAACTACGAATGCGCGGGCACCGTCGAATTCCTGATGGATATGGATTCCGGTGAGTTCTACTTCATCGAAGTGAACCCGCGCGTGCAGGTGGAACACACTGTAACCGAAGAAGTCACTGGTATCGACATCGTTCAGGCGCAGATCAAAATCGCCGAAGGTAAATCCCTTGTCGAGGCAACCGGTTGTGCGTCCCAGTATGACATAAAGCTCGACGGTCACGCGCTGCAATGCCGTGTGACGACCGAGGACCCGACCAACAATTTCATTCCCGATTACGGCCGCATTCAAACATACCGCTCAGCCACGGGTATGGGCATTCGTTTGGACGGCGGCACCGCCTATTCCGGCGCGGTAATTACCCGCTACTACGACAGTTTGCTGACAAAAGTGACCGCATGGGCGCCAACACCCGAAGCGGCGATTTCCCGCATGGACCGCGCATTGCGCGAATTCCGTATTCGCGGCGTGTCGACCAATATCGCCTTCGTGGAAAACCTGCTGAAGCACCCGACTTTCCTTGATAATACGTACCACACCAAGTTCATCGACGAGACCCCGGGACTGTTTGACTTCAAACCGCGCCGCGACCGCGCGACCAAGATTCTGACATACATCGCTGACATCACAGTGAACGGGCACCCTGAAACCGCTGATCGCCCGCGCCCCGGCGCCGAAGCGATCACGCCAAAGGCCCCGCCCCCGCACCTAAAAGACACCATTCCCGGCACGCGCCAAATTCTCGATCAGTTCGGTCCAGACGCCGTGGCCGATTGGATGCGCGACCAGAAACAGTTGCTTATCACCGACACGACAATGCGTGACGGGCATCAGTCCCTTCTGGCCACACGCATGCGCTCGATTGATATGGTACGGGTCGCGCCAAGTTACGCTGCGAATATGTCCGGTCTGTTCTCAATGGAATGTTGGGGCGGTGCGACGTTTGATGTGGCGTATCGTTTCTTGCAGGAATGCCCGTGGCAGCGCCTGCGTGACATCCGTGCTAAAATGCCAAACATCATGACGCAGATGCTTTTGCGTGCATCCAATGGCGTTGGCTACACCAACTATCCTGACAACGTCGTGCAGGAATTTGTCCGCCAAGCAGCCGTGTCCGGCGTCGATGTGTTCCGCGTATTTGATAGCCTGAACTGGGTCGAAAACATGCGCGTCGCGATGGACGCTGTCATTAAGGCGGAAAAGGTGTGCGAAGGCACGATTTGCTATACGGGCGATATGCTCGACCCTGATCGGTCCAAGTATGACCTGAAGTACTACGTCGGCATGGCCAAAGAGCTGGAAAAGGCGGGCGCACATGTGCTGGGCCTAAAAGACATGGCCGGCCTGCTGAAACCACAGGCCGCGACGCAATTGGTTAAGACCTTGAAAAACGAGGTCGGCTTGCCGATCCACTTCCACACACACGATACGTCCGGCGCGGCAATCGCGACCGTTCTGGCGGCTTCTGCTGCGGGTGTGGATTGTATCGACGCGGCGATGGACAGCTTCTCTGGCAACACATCCCAACCGACACTGGGTTCGATCGTGGAATCCCTGCGCGGGTCTGAACGTGACACGGGGCTCGATATTTCTGCGATCCGCGAAATTTCCAACTACTGGGAAACCGTTCGCGCCCATTATGCGCCATTTGAATCTGGCCTTCAGGCCCCCGCGTCTGAAGTGTACTTGCACGAAATGCCTGGCGGCCAGTTTACCAACCTCAAAGCACAGGCGCGGTCCTTGGGCCTCGAAGAACGCTGGCATGAAGTTGCGCAAACCTATGCGGACGTGAACCAGATGTTTGGCGATATCGTAAAGGTTACGCCGTCTTCCAAGGTCGTTGGCGATATGGCGCTGATGATGGTGTCCCAGAACCTGACACGTGCGCAGGTTGAGGACCCTGAAACAGACGTGTCTTTCCCCGATTCAGTCGTGGATATGATGCGTGGTAACCTTGGCCAACCACCAAACGGCTTTCCCGATACCATCCTGAAAAAGGTTCTTAAGGACGAGAAACCAAACCTCTCTCGTCCGGGCAAGCACTTGAAAACAGTAGATTTAGAAGACGTCCGCAAGGAGGTTTCGGCCAAATTGGACGGCGCAGAAATCGACAACGAAGACCTCAACGGATACCTGATGTACCCAAAAGTTTTCACCGATTACGCCCAACGCCACGAAACCTACGGCCCTGTGCGCACCCTGCCGACAAAAACCTTCTTCTACGGCATGGAACCATCCGAGGAGATCGCAGCGGAAATCGATCCGGGGAAAACCTTGGAAATCCGTTTGCAAGCTGTCGCAGACACCAATGAAGAAGGCGAAGTGAAGGTCTTTTTTGAGCTCAACGGCCAGCCGCGCACCATCCGTGTACCGAACCGTATGGTCACCGCGTCCACAGTCCAGCGCCCGAAAGCCGAAGCCGGTAACGACAACCACATCGGCGCGCCG
>DQCL01000305.1 GCA_003533975.1 Octadecabacter sp.
CCAACTGAGCTAACGACCCGATGGGCAGCGTTTAGCGCCCCTTTTCACGACGCGCAAGCCCCCGATTGCCCTATGTAAGCAACTTTTGTGTGCCACCCTTCAAATGATACACACAACCCTGCCCTCCGTGGATGCTTTGGTTCGTCAACGCCTGTGGGCCAATCACGATTGAACGGATCACACGGCTGGTAATTCCATGCGTTATCAAAACCGTAGGGCGTTTCACTTCTGACAGGAACGCACGGCATCGTGCTTCCACCGCAGCAAGCCCCTCGCCATTTGGCGCCATCTCATACTGCTCCAAGTACGGGTCATCGCCAGTGCCTTGCGGAAGCTCGCCACGTAACCGCCCAGCCCAATCGCCTACGCCAATCTCACGCAGGCGAATGTCGGTATGAACCGCCTCGGCCAAAGGCCCACAGGCAATACCTGCAGTTTGAACAGCACGACCTGACGGGCTGGACCAGAACCCGAACCCCGTCAGATCAACACTGCGCAGGATCTCGCCCTGCCGCGCTGCATCCATTTCGCCTTTGGGTGTCAGCGGGGAGTTTAGCCAGCCCTGCATGCGGTCTTCTGCGTTCCAAACGGTCTGGCCGTGGCGCAGGATATAGAGTTCTGGGTACGTCATGGGGCATGCCTACCCCGCCCCTGAACAAAGCAAAACCCCAAGAAACCCGTTGATCCGAATCGATTTCAAGGGCATAGCGCGAGTGCATCTCTCGCCCGCGGGAGAGTCCGGCGGTAACGTCGGCGCCGAAGGAGCAACGACCCGGAAACTCTCAGGCAAACGGACCGCGGAGCGTAACGCAATCTGGAGAGTGGCGCTCAGGCGCGCCCACCGAAGGAGCCGTCGCAGACAATCGCGGCGAAACTCTCAGGTCAAAAGACAGATGGGTTCACCGCCGATACGTCGGCATGTTTGAACGTTGTCTAAAAGGGATCAACCCCATGAAAACAATCGCCGTAATTGGTGCCGGAATCACTGGAATCACCACTGCTTATGCCTTGCTCGAGCGTGGCTTTGACGTCACCGTATTTGACCGTAACCGTTACGCAGCCATGGAAACATCTTTCGCCAACGGTGGGCAACTCAGCGCCTCCAACGCCGAAGTTTGGACCCAATGGTCAACCATTTTCAAAGGCATCAAATGGATGACCCAGCGCGGCGCACCCCTGCTGGTGAACCCCAAACCAAGCTGGCACAAATATTCTTGGATGGCCGAATTCATGGCCAACATCCCCAACTACCGCAAAAACACGATCGAATCCGTACGCCTCGCGATCAATGCACGCGAGCACCTGATGGGTCACGCCAAAAAAGAAGGCTTCCAGTTTGACTGCGAACACCGCGGCATCCTGCACGTCTACAACTGCAAGCCGGACTTCGACAGCGCCACCAAAGTGAACGGCTTGCTCGCCGAAGGCGGGCTGGAGCGCCACGCAGTAACGCCCGCTGAAATGAAAGCGATCGAACCAGCACTGCAAGGCGAGCTTTACGGTGGTTATTACACAGAAAGTGACTTCACAGGCGACATTCACAGCTACGCCAAGGGCCTTGGTGAGGCCTGCAAACGTCGCGGTGTCACGTTTAAATACGGCAACGCTGTAGACACACTTACGGTTCGTGAACCCGGCGTGGACATCGGCTGGCGTAACGCAGATGGCAACCAGTCCGACCACTTTGACGGCATCGTCATCTGCGCTGGCGTGCGCAGCCGGGCCTTGGCCGCGCAGGTTGGTGACCGCGTCAATATCTACCCCGTCAAAGGCTATTCCATCACTGTGCAGTTGGACGACGACGAAAGCCGCGCCGCGGCGCCTTGGGTGTCTCTGCTTGACGATAAAGCGAAAATCGTCACCTCGCGTTTGGGTCAAAACCGGTTCCGCGTTGCGGGCACAGCGGAATTTAACGGGTACAACAAAGACATCCGTGATGACCGCATCGAACCGCTAACAAAATGGGTCGAAAGCCTGTTTCCCGACATGAGCACCGAACACGCCATCCCATGGGCAGGCCTTCGCCCGATGATGCCAAGCATGATGCCTCGCGTTGGTGGCGGCAAATCACCCAGCGTGTTCTACAACACCGGCCACGGGCATCTGGGGTTCACATTGGCGGCGGCAACGGCCGAGCTCGCGGCCGATGCAGTCCTGCAAACGTCAAAAAGCAACTCGGTCGGCATGCCCGCAGCCTAAAGCGCGAAAGGGCGCGAGACCAAAAGTCCCGCGCCCCTCTTCTGTAGTGTTGATGATAGAAAAGTGGCGTGATGCCGCTAGATCACCTCATCTCCGGCGATCGTTTTAGCTTGACCACCTGGATTGTTGGGATGGCGCAGCTTCACGGTCACGATTGTCGCGTTCGCGGCTTCTTTAGTGCGCTTGACCATCAGCTTACCCAGTGGCGGAACTGTTAGATCCTCGCCCTTTGTCAAAGCACGACCCAAAACGGAGAGCATTGCTTCAACCACGGGTTTGACGTCTTTTTTCTTCATTCCCGTTTCGGCCATCACGCGTTCAATGAGCTCAGGCTTTTTTATAGGGGCACCGGCAACCAATGGCTTAACAGTCTCAACAATGGTCGCCTTTTGGGGCACCGTTGTTTTAGCTGGCGTCGCAACAGCTTTAGTTGTCGCTACAGGCTTTGTCGTTGCCTTCGATGCAATCATAGTGGACTTCACGGCAGACTTCGGGGCCTTTTTCACTGTTTTTGTCGCTGTTTTCGTACTGCTGGTGGCCATTGTTCTCTCCGATCGGATGCACGAGATTGTGCTTGTTTCGGAAACAATAGCGGTGTTTGGGTGCCATTCCCATTGGAATAATAAAGAAAATTGCAGGTTGTGGCGAATTACGGGGCAAGCACCGCGCCTAAGGCGTGACCACCTGTTTCTGATATGGACTTCTTCCTACCTCATCAAGCGGGGCTGCTATGGTGCCTTTCATTATTTTCACGATGCTTGTTGCTGCTGGGTCGTAACGGTGGCATCTTTCAATAAAAAAGGGCGCTGAGGGAAAACTCAGCGCCCTTTATCGTGAACATATCACGGCGTGTTAATGCGCAATTGCACCTGTGCCAGCATCACGCGCACGAAGTGCTGCGGCGGCGGCCGCGGCATCTTCCGCCTCTTGATCCCACTCAACCGCTTCCGGTTCTGAGACAAGCGCGTGCTTAAGCACGTCAGACACGTGGGTGACGGGGATGATTTCCAGCCCCTCTTTCACGTTATCCGGAATATCCGCGAGGTCTTTGACATTCTCCTCAGGGATCAACACTGTTTTGATGCCACCACGAAGCGCAGCCAGCAGTTTTTCCTTCAAACCACCAATCGCAGACGCGTTGCCGCGCAGGGTCACCTCACCCGTCATAGCAATGTCTTTGCGAACAGGTATCTTGGTCAGCACAGACACAATCGCCGTGACCATCGCCAGACCGGCACTTGGCCCGTCCTTTGGTGTCGCGCCGTCAGGCACGTGCACGTGAATGTCGAGCTTATCAAACTCTGGCGGTTTCACCCCTATCTGCGGGCTGATGGAACGCACGTAGCTAGACGCCGCGTCGATGGATTCTTTCATCACATCGCCAAGCTTACCTGTTGTTTTCATACGGCCCTTACCCGGAAGGCGCAGCGCTTCGATATTCAACAGCTCCCCGCCGACGGATGTGTAGGCAAGCCCTGTGACCACGCCGATTTGGTCGTTTTCTTCCGCCAAACCGAAACGATGCTTCTTCACGCCCAAGTAGTCTTCGATGTTGTCTTCAGTAACGACAACGCTTTCGACCTCTTTTTTGACGATCTTGGTCACGGCTTTACGGGCCACTTTTGCGATTTCACGTTCCAAATTCCGCACACCAGCTTCGCGGGTGTAATAACGGATCATGGATGTCAGGGCGGAATCTTCGAGCGTGAATTCACTCTCTTTAAGTCCGTGATTTTTCATCACTTTCTCAAGCAAATGCTGCTTTGCNNCCCGGCATGTTGTAGGAGTTGGACGTGGTCAGAAACATCACGTTGGACAGGTCATATTCGACCTCCAAGTAGTGATCGACAAACGTGCCGTTCTGTTCCGGATCAAGAACCTCAAGCATCGCAGATGCAGGGTCGCCACGGAAATCCTGCCCCATCTTG
>DQCL01000316.1:0-4192 GCA_003533975.1 Octadecabacter sp.
TTTAACCTAAGTGGCGATGATTTCGATGCAGCGTTAAACGAGGCCGGCGCGATGCCATTGCCACCCTACATCGCCGCGAAACGTGCAGCGGATGAACAAGATAAAGATGACTATCAAACCGTTTGGGCCGCAAATACAGGTGCTGTTGCGGCGCCGACCGCGTCACTGCATTTTGAGCAATGGCTGCTGGATGACCTCGCCGCGATGGGTGTAAAATTCAGCTTTGTTACGTTGCATGTTGGCGCGGGCACGTTTCTGCCAGTGAAGGTCGATGATGTCTCTGAGCACGTCATGCATTCTGAGTGGGGGCAGGTGAGTGCGCAGACAGCAGCGCAGATCATGGCAACCAAAGCCGCTGGCGGTCGCGTGATCCCCGTGGGTACAACGGCGTGCCGTTTGATCGAAACTGCAGGGCGTTCGGGCGTTCTTGAGGCGTGGGAAGGGGATACGGATATCTTCATCACGCCGGGGTTTGAGTTCCAGATTGCGGATGGTTTGATGACAAATTTCCATCTACCGAAATCCACGCTTATGATGCTGGTCAGCGCGATGATGGGCCAAGAGCGTATCCGCGAAATCTATGCCCATGCGATTGCGGCTGACTACCGTTTTTTCAGTTATGGTGATGCGTCGATTTTACTTCCGAACGGTTAACAGTGTGAGTGAATTATTTCACCGATTTAGTCTGCAAGCGTCGCGAAAGTGTCGTTCCGAAGCGCGATTTGAGAATTGAGCGGAGCTAATCGGGATCCATTGATCGGGTAAGGTCTGGAAGGGCGCGCGATGTTTAAAGTTTTTATTTCTTCTTGGGCTCTGTTCCTCGGCATGTTCATGTTGATGGTTGGCAACGGTTTGCAAGGGACGTTGCTGGGTATTCGCGGCGGGCTTGAAAATTTTTCGACGTTTCAGATGTCGATCGTCATGTCGGCCTATTTTGTCGGCTTCCTTGGCGGATCGCGTCTTGCGCCGGAAATGATCCGGCGGGTGGGCCATGTACGGGTGTTTGCCGCACTTGGGTCGACGATTTCTGCTGTGTTGATCCTTTATCCTGTGCTGCCCGAAGTCTGGGCGTGGACGTTGGGGCGTATCGTGATCGGCTTCTGTTTCTCGGGCGTCTATGTGACGGCTGAAAGCTGGCTGAATAACTCAGCGACAAATGACACCCGTGGCCAGTCATTGAGCCTTTATATGTTGGCGCAGATGTCTGGCATCGTTTTAGCGCAAGGTATCCTGAGTATCGGTGATGTGAGCGGATACACGTTGTTCATTATTCCGTCGGTACTGGTGTCTTTGGCCTTTGCCCCGATTTTGCTTTCGGTTGTGCCGACGCCATCGTTTGACACCACGCGTCCAATGAAAATTAAAGACCTCATCCAGACTTCGCCACTGGCGTCTGTCGGGATGTTCCTGCTTGGCGGGGTATTTGCCGCGCAATTCGGGATGACGGCTGTTTATGGCACCCAAGCTGGACTGAGTGTCGCGCAAATTTCGCTGTTGGTTTCGCTTATCTATATAGCGGCCTTGGTCGCCCAGTACCCGATTGGTTGGGCATCGGACCGGATGGATCGCCGCATTCTGATTATTGGCCTCGCAGCCTTGGGTGGGGCAGGTGCCATGTTGGCCGCGATGTCGGGCGGGAATTTCTACATTATCTTGGTCGGCGCCGCGATTGTTGGTGGTACGTCCAATCCGCTTTATGCGCTCTATATTGCCTATGCGAACGACTTTCTGGAACACGAAGACATGGCGGCCGCGTCTGCCGGGTTTATCTTTATCAACGGGGTTGGTGCGATCACGGGTCCAATCGTACTGGGGTATGTCATGGGGTTGTTCGGGGAAGCGGCGTTCTGGGTTGTTGTCGCGTTGTTGATGTCGGCTATGGCTTTGTATGGGGTGGTTCGTGTGCTGCAACGTCCAAGCGATACTGCGATCGAAGATCAGATTTCATACGCGCCAGTTATGGCCAACGCTTCACCTGTTGCGATGGAATTGGCGCAAGAGATTTACATCGATGCCGAACTGGATGAACAGGCGGCAGAAGAGGAAGGCCCATCCTAACGGTTGCCAGATCAAACCGTTTCTGCAACCTTCCATTTTAAGGGTCAGTTTAAGGCTCGGATAACGATTGAAAGGGTTGGCGATGGTCACGCCTGAGAAGGTATTGTCGTATTGGGTTGATGAGGTCGGACCGAAGGGGTGGTACGTCGGTTCAGAGGAACTTGACGCACAAGTCCGTGAGAAATTTGAAGAAACTTGGCACGATGCGCAGTCCGGTTCGTGTGGTCTTTGGCTCACTTCTCCGGTTGGAACGCTTGGCTATATTGTTCTGACAGATCAGTTTCCGCGAAATATGTTTCGTGGGCATGAGGATGCTTTTGCGACAGACAAAAGCGCACGCGCGGCAGCGAAGGTTGCCATTGAACGCGATTGGGATATGCGCATTCCAGAACCCGTTCGCCAGTTCTTTTACTTGCCTCTCATGCACTCTGAAAACCTGATCGATCAGGACCGATGCGTCCGTCTTATGAAAACACGCTTGCCAGAAACTGGTTTGGACAACCTGCGCCATGCCTGTGCGCACCGTTTGATTATCCGCCAATTCGGTCGGTTCCCATTTCGGAATGATGCACTGGGACGAATACAAACCACAGCCGAGGCGTCGTGGCTCGCCGAAGGGGGCTACGCGGCGGCGTTGCAGGCTGTCGATGCAAAGGGTTCCGTAAGCTAAGGCGGCTTAACTGGATCGTAATGATTGGGAAGATAGTGTTGTCGCGCAGTAGCGGGGCACTCAAATGACGAAATCTGAACCGATTGATAGTGGCGCGCCGGTTTCAAAGCCCCTCTCGTGGCGCGACACCGAAGACGCTAACGACTCAGGCCTTATGCTTGCGACCCAGATCATGAACGTGATGGAGCAAGGGATCATCGTGTGGTCGGCGGACGGCACCTGTGAGCTTCATAATACCCGCATCTATGAGGTGCTTGAACTTGAACGATCGGCTCTTGGCATTGGTACCAATCGTAACGATTTCTTAGCGGCCGCTGTGACACGCGGCGAATACACCGAGGAAAAGCTGTCGGAACTACGCGGATATGTGGAAACCCGCATCGCATATCAATACGATCGGTTACTCCCTTCGGGCGGTGTCGTTGAATGCCATGCGCGTCCTACCCGCGAAGGGGGCTGTGTTGTTACCTGTACCAACGTCACCGAAGCGCGCAAAGCCGCAGATGAACTTGCTGCGGCAAAAAAGGCGGCAGAGGCCGCTGAAAGTAAATCAAGCCTGATCCTTCAGGAAGAACGTGCACGACGGGCTGAGGCCCGCACGTTGTCGGACTTGGATGAATGGTTGCAGTCATGCAAATCACTTGATGAACTGTTCAAGATTGTAGCGCGATTTATGTGTTATCTTTTGCCTGGCAGTTTTGGAGAGCTGTACCTTTATTCCAATTCGCGCGACGTTCTGGATGGCGCATGTGAATGGGGGCAGGAGGATGCGATCAACTCTCACATTACGCCGGATTCCTGTTGGTCATTGAGGCGCGGTCGCGTTTACGAACACAATCCGGATGCACTGTGTTTCCCCTGTGACCATCTTTCGTCCCATGCGAACGAAACTTTGGGCGACTACATCTGCATTCCGGTCATTGCGCACGGAGACACAGTTGGGCTTTTGCATATCAACTTCAAAGCAGGAATGTCGCGTGCGGATATTAAATCCTCGGGCAGGTTTGCTGCGCGGTGTGGTGAACATATCTCAATGGCGATTGCTAATGTGAAGCTACGGGACGAATTGCATGATCAATCTATCCGCGATCCTTTGACTGGATTGTACAACCGTCGCTATTTTATGGATGCCATGCGGCGTGAAACATCACTTTCTGATCGTGGTGGAAAGGGGTTTGGCCTCATTTCGCTGGATGCCGACAAATTCAAGACGTTTAACGATAATCATGGGCACGAAGCGGGGGATCTTGTTCTGCGTGCGCTTGCTGAACGTATGTTGGCTGTGCTTCCCCAGAATGCCGTTTGTGCGCGTGTCGGGGGAGAGGAATTTGCTGTCCTTCTTCCCCAGTCTGATGAAGCTGAGACGATGCAACAGGCCGAAACCCTGCGTTCCAGCGTATCCCAAATGGAAGTGCGCACTGCGTTCGGGCTGTTGCCACGCGTCACGATTTCATCCGGTGTTGC
>DQCL01000316.1:4288-7166 GCA_003533975.1 Octadecabacter sp.
GCCGCTAAATCTGATGGACGGGACTGTGTAAGGCTCGCAAAAATAGGCACGCGCGAAGCTGTGACACCTGTGCATAGCTGAATTGACGTTCGGTCACTGGTTCTGTTCTGAAAACTAGTTTAACACTAAACTATATTCGGATGAGGAGGATCCCAGCGTGGCTCAAAATTTTGATATGATCGTAATCGGTGCGGGGCCAGGTGGCTATGTGGCAGCTATTCGTGGCGCTCAGCTGGGCCTGAAAGTTTGCGTGATTGAACGCGAACACTTGGGTGGCATTTGTTTGAACTGGGGTTGTATCCCAACCAAGGCAATGTTGCGATCCGCCGAAGTGTTCCACCTGATGCACCGCGCAAAGGAATTTGGCCTGTCTGCAGAGGGCATTAACTATGATTTGCCTGCCGTTGTGAAACGCTCTCGCGGTGTTGCGGGGCAGTTATCTGGTGGGATTGGCCATCTCCTTAAGAAAAACAAATGTACTGTCATCATGGGTGAAGCAACAATCACCGCGAAGGGCAAAGTTTCGGTCAAGACCGAAAAAGGCACCGAAGAGGTGACAGCGAAGAACATCGTTGTAGCCACTGGTGCGCGTGCACGTGAATTGCCGGGGCTTGAGGCCGACGGTGATCTGGTTTGGACCTACAAAGCGGCCCTTGATCCAGTGCGGATGCCCAAAAAGCTGTTGGTGATCGGGTCCGGCGCGATTGGTATCGAATTTGCGAGTTTTTACAACACGCTAGGTGCTGACACGACGGTCGTCGAGGTCATGGATCGCGTGTTGCCTGTTGAGGATGCTGAGATTTCAGCCTTCGCGAAAAAGCAGTTCGTGAAGCAGGGCATGAAGATCATGGAAAAGGCGATGGTCAAGCAGCTTGATCGCGGCAAGGGCAAAGTCACCGCGCACATCGAAGTCGGCGGTAAGGTTGAGAAACAAGAGTTCGACACCGTGATTTCCGCTGTCGGAATTGTTGGCAACGTTGAGGGCCTTGGCCTTGAAGAAATTGGCGTGAAACTTGACCGTACCCATGTCGTGACCGATGAATTCTGCCGCACGGGCGTTGATGGGGTTTATGCAATCGGTGATATCGCAGGCGCGCCTTGGCTTGCACACAAAGCATCCCATGAGGGCGTGATGGTCGCAGACCTGATCGCAGGAAAATCCGCGCATCCGGTTAAACCCGAAAGCATCGCGGGCTGCACATATTGTCATCCGCAGGTTGCCTCAGTCGGATATACTGAAGCCAAAGCCAAAGAGCTGGGTTACGATATTAAAGTTGGTCGTTTCCCGTTCATCGGTAACGGCAAGGCAATCGCTCTGGGCGAAGCCGAGGGCATGGTTAAAACTATTTTTGACGCAAAAACAGGCGAGCTGCTGGGCGCGCATATGGTCGGCGCAGAAGTCACAGAAATGATCCAAGGCTATGTTATTGGACGTAAATTGGAGACCACGGAAGAGGACCTGATGGAAACCGTCTTCCCGCATCCGACCCTGTCAGAGATGATGCACGAAAGCGTGTTGGACGCTTATGATCGTGTAATTCACATGTAGTTGCATTCGATTTCGAGTGTTGAGGAGGGCGCCCGATTGTGGCGCCCTTTTTCGTGGGTTGCCTCCGATGCAAGGGGGACGTAGCCATCACAGATGGAAACACAACGCACCGATTGGGCGCTCATTGGGCTGCTTTGGACGACGGGCCTTTTGGCAGCGGCGCAATTTGCGAAGCTTACTTTTACTCTTGATGGGGTTCAGGCGGCATACCAAAATCAACCAGCCCCCTTGGCGGTGTCGGCGGTCTCGGTCGTGGGCATTTTAGGCGGCGCTGTTGCGGGTTTCTTTGTCGGCAAGATCGGTGCCCGTCGTGCGGTGCTTTGGGCAGTCGCAATGTCTGCCGTGGTGTCATTGGTCCAAGGGCAAAAGATGCCGTTTGAGTGGTTTATGCTTACGCGCATTGTTGAGGGCTTCGGTCATATACTGCTGGTCGTGGCACTCCCAACGATGATGGTTGCACTGGCGAAGCCAAGTGACAAATCCGTCGTCATGGGCATTTGGGGCACATTTTTTGGTGTGGGCTATGCGTTGCTCGCGCTAGCGGTTCCCGTGGTTGAAGCTTGGGGCGGTCTCCGGGCCGTGTACCGTGCACATGGGGTATTGCTCGCGCTCATTTTTCCTTTGGTTTGGTTTGTATTGCCCAAGGTTATGAACGCAGGGGGTAAAATGCCCAATATCGTCGCGTTGCACCGCTCGATTTACGCCAACCCACGCTACTTTGCGCCAGCGTTAGGGCACGGCATCTACACATCTATTTTCATCGCACTGGTTGCGTTTTTACCGAGCGCCCTTGATGCGGTTTGGCTGATGCCGGTTTTACCGTTGGCCAACTTATCGGGCACGTTCGCTTCGGGGTTCATTGCCAAACGGGTCCCCGCATCGAAATTGTCGGTCTATGGGTTTGCGACTGGGATCGTTTTGTTTGCGCTGTTGGGCTTAACGGGGTCGATTACAGTGGCGGTATTGGCATTGATTTTCACAGGGCTGACAGCAGGCGCAAATTTCGCGGCAGTGCCTGAGTTGAACAGTGAGCCGCAGGATCAAGCGCGGGCAAATGGCGCGATGGCCCAGATCGGGAATATCGGGACGTTCATCGGCACACCGATCTACGCGCTTGTCGCGGGGAATCTGTGGGGCATTGCTGGGGTCAGTGTTGTGATTTGTGTTGCTGGGATGATTTTCGCCGGACTAGCCTATCGCACCGCGCGAATGTCAGCAGAGTGAGGTTAATTCTTTCTTATGTTCGCGCAATGTTCTAGATAGGGTCTGGTCACCACGCGTAACGGCATTATGTGGTGGTTTGAAATAGGGGGTCACGTCATGGCTGAG
>DQCL01000230.1:0-746 GCA_003533975.1 Octadecabacter sp.
TCGGGTTTGGATTTGGGCTTGGTTTTTGGAACGGCCGTAACCGAAGGAGTATTGCCCTGATCCGGCGTATCATCTTCGTCTTCACCGCGGTGCAGCGCTTCGCCCGCGATGACTTTGGTGATTTCCGATCCTGTCAGGGTTTCATATTCCAACAGGCCTTCGGCAAGACGTTTCAGATCGTCCTTCTTTTCAGTCAGGATCGACTTGGCCGTTTCATAGGCTTCATCAGAGATGCGTCGCACTTCGTCGTCGATGATCTTTTGCGTGGTGCCGGAATGGCTGGTTCCACCGCCATAGGCACCCATCTCGGTTTGACGCTGATTTGCATAATCGATGTTGCCAAGCTTTTCCGACATCCCGAATTGCGTGACCATTGCACGTGCAATCTGTGTCACCTGCTGAATGTCAGAGGACGCACCAGATGTGACCTGGTCTGGCCCAAAGGTCAGCTCTTCGGCCACTTTACCGCCCATCGCCATCGCGATTTTTGAGGTATATTTGGTCTTGGTCACCGAAAGCTGGTCGCGCTCGGGCAAGCTTAGTACCAGCCCAAGCGCACGACCGCGCGGAATGATCGTCGCCTTGTGGATCGGATCATGTTGGGGAACGTTCAGACCAACGATCGCATGGCCAGCCTCGTGATAGGCGGTCAGCTTTTTTTCGTCCTCGGTCATCACCATAGAGCGTCTTTCCGACCCCATCATGACCTTGTCTTTGGCGTTTTCGAAATCTTCCATCGTCACGAA
>DQCL01000230.1:823-2868 GCA_003533975.1 Octadecabacter sp.
CCGCGCGCAATGATGCGCAGATCAACGTCTGGGCCAAGCGGTGTTTTACGTGCATGAACCTGCAGGATTTTGTCGCGCCCCTTGATATCGGGGTTTGGCACCTGAATTTGACGGTCAAAACGACCGGGACGCAATAGTGCGGGATCCAGAACATCGGGTCGGTTTGTCGCGGCAACGATGATCACGCCTTCGTTGGCCTCAAATCCATCCATTTCGACCAGCAACTGGTTCAACGTCTGTTCACGTTCGTCGTTGCCACCGCCGTAGCCCGCG
This sequence comes from Octadecabacter sp., assembly GCA_003533975.1. Taxonomy (GTDB): domain Bacteria; phylum Pseudomonadota; class Alphaproteobacteria; order Rhodobacterales; family Rhodobacteraceae; genus Octadecabacter. The sequence goes on from DQCL01000230.1 coordinate 1,097, forward strand.
CCACGTGATCGACCAACTGCGTCAATTTCGTCAATAAACACGATGCACGGTGCGTTCTTTTTCGCCTGCTCGAACATATCGCGCACACGGGATGCCCCCACGCCCACGAACATTTCCACGAAATCAGAGCCAGAGATGGTGAAGAACGGCACACCAGCCTCGCCCGCAATCGCACGCGCCAGCAGCGTTTTACCGGTGCCCGGAGGGCCCACCAGCAACGCACCCTTAGGTATCTTGCCGCCAAGGCGCGAGAATTTCTGCGGGTTGCGCAGGAATTCCACGATCTCTTCCAGTTCTTCCTTGGCCTCATCAATTCCGGCCACGTCATCAAAGGTAATGCGCCCCTGCTTTTCGGTCAGCAGCTTGGCCCGGCTTTTGCCAAATCCCATGGCACCACCGCGCCCGCCACCCTGCATCCGGTTCATGAAATAAATCCATACACCGATCAGCAGAAGGAACGGCAGGAACGTCATGATGATCGAAGACAGACCCGATTGTTCCTGAGCTTCTGCGACGACCGAAACGTTGTTTTCAATCAGAGTATCGACAACCTTTGTGTCGTCCGGAATGATGGTCACATAGTCCTGACCGTCGCGCCCGCGCATCAGCACCCGCTCGCCGTCTAGCGTCACGCTTTGAACGTCGCCGGCTTCCACCGCACGAACAAATTCGGAATAGCTAAGCGATTGCGAATTCATCGTCGACTGGCCGCCGCTGAACAGGTTGAACAATGCCAGAATTAACAAAAATAGCACTACCCAAAATGCGATATTTCGCGCGTTACCCAAGGTCGATCTCCTCGTAAATTTCATATGCCGGCGACGACTGTCGCAACTCAAACTCTAAAATAGGGGATTATCCCGCTAATTCAATCCGATAAAATGGATGTGAAGAAATGATCTGCTCCATTTACCAATTCTGCCGCCCAGCCGTTTGCAAAGCCCGCCAACGGCGCTGCAATCAGCGCCTCGCCATGCCAAACGGCCGGTGACGCCAGCAAAGAGACGCGTGGCAAGTCCACACTGCGCCAGTGCGGGCATGACTTAAGGCCAATTTCGCCAAGCGGTGCAATATGTTGGCCGCTTCCGTGCGGTCCGGAAAGGTGCCAGCGCCGATCCCAGATCAGGTCAGCGGCACAATGCATTTGTCGAACGGCCTGCAATTCACGGGTAATACGAAAACCAGCCTTTTTGACCAGCACATGGCATCCATGCAGGGTGACGTTACGTTCCTGCGCAATCGCAAGTTGAACATCCTTCAGGGCACGCCCGCGCGGTCCGTATTCTGCCGAACTTACCCATTTGATCGCATGCACCAGCAAGCGGCGCTGGATTTCAGCAGGCTGTGCGTTAAATCCCAAGCTGTCAAAACAAACGTCGCCCCGGTCCGACACAGCGAACTGGCGGGCAGATATTTCCGTCTGTTGTTCCAGAACCGACAGGACATCGCCAAGATGGGATGTCACCGCCCCCAAAGTTGCTGCGTCAATTCCAAGCGGCGCAAGGGCCGTCAGAGCATTGCGGGCCTTGATCCGGTCATAAGTGATGTCCGCGTTGGAAGGATCGTCAATCCACGCGACACCGCGTCGATCAAGATAGTCGCGCAGGGCTTGCCGCCCGACATGCAGCAAAGGGCGCTGCCAGTTGACACCCTCGGCCAAGCGCGACACGTGCATGCCAGCCAGACCATCCACACCGGCCTGTCTCGCCAAACGCATCAGGAATGTTTCGGCCTGATCGTCCTGCGTGTGACCAAGTGCCACAACCGGAATG